>NZ_JALBUR010000020.1:0-35472 GCF_033971865.1 Grylomicrobium aquisgranense
GTAACTTTAATTGTCTTTTTACCATCTTACTGTAACAATGAAACCGGAAAGGAAAGCCGTATGCGTTAGAAGCGCACGTACGGTTTGATGAGGGGCGGCAGAAGTTAACTCTGTCGCCTACTCTTTTAAAGGGAAAGGGTATATGGAAAGTAAAAAGCATATTAAACTTGGCGCAATTCTCTGGCTTGTGTGTGCAGTGCTTGCTGTGGCGACAGTACTGCTGGCAGACAAGTATGGGGTACTGACTGGGAACAGGAAACTGATTGCCATTGTGGCAGCAGTTGTTGTTCTTGCTGTACTGCTGGTTCTTTCTTTGAAGAAGAAGGGAACAGCAGTTGTCAATGGCATTCTGGCAGCAGTGCTGGCACTCTACTGTGTGTTGATGCCAAAGCTGCAGAGCCGTGAGGAGAGTGTGTTCTCTGAGCCTGCTCATACTGCAGTAAGAACAATGAATCTGTATGTGATGAGTGCGGATTACAGGAGCAATAACTCCTCCACATTCTCATCGACAAAGCCTTCTGAGAATCTGGAGGATTACAGTGATGCCAAGTTTATTGTGCAGGGTGAGTTTGATCAGGATGATCAGACAGAAGCTCTTTCACAGTTAAAGGATAAGCTTGGTGTTTCATCATTAACCCTTGTTCAGAAAGATACTGTTTCTGATGCCCTTTCCGCATTATATAACAATGAAGGAGATGTGCTTGTTCTCAACCAGGCATTTGATTCTTCCATTACTTCTATTTCTAAATATGCATCATTTGATTCGGATACCTTTGTATTGGATTCTATTAAGCTGGGTGATTCTTCTGCAGCTTCTGCAGAGTCAACAACCTCTGCTTCAAACGGTTCTTCCTTTGTCATTTATGTAGCAGGTCATGATGCCTCTTCCACTTCCTTCTCTTTGTATGGCAGAACAGACGTGGATATGATTGTGGCTGTCAATCCTGTCTTGAAGCAGATTCTGATGGTATCCATTCCGCGTGACTTCTATGTCAAGAATCCGGCTTTGGATAATGGATTAGATAAGCTGACTCACCTTGGCAATGACGGTATCCAGAATACGCTGGATGGCGTCAATCAGGAGTTTGGTTTAAATATTCAGGATTATATGTTAACAGACTTTGATCACTTCTCAGCATTGATTGATGAGCTTGGCGGCATTACCGTGGATAATCCGTATGCATTCAGCGGCTGGGGATGTGATTTTCCTGCAGGAACGATTCAGTTGAATGGCACACAGGCGCTTGCCTATGCTCGTGAGAGAAAGTCATTAGATAATGGTGATTTTGGCCGTAATCAGCACCATGGTATCATCATGGAGGCTACGCTGAAGAAGATTCAGGAAAACTGCAAAAATGGTGATTATCTGACCGTCATTAAGGCTGCTTTGGATAACTATATTACCAATGTTTCCCTTGATAAGTTCTACAGTCTGTACAAGAGCACAAATAATGGGCAGGACTGGTCTTACTATAAGTATCATCTGGGTGGCGAAGGTACGTATGCTGGTACTGCTTCGATGGGTTTTGACCGTCAGCTGTATGTGTGCAAGCCTTTTGATTCGCAGGTGCAGTTTACAAAGGAACAGGTTGAAAAGGTATTAGCTGGTGAAGAGATTGAGATGGAGTCTCTGCCTGACAATGCCAATACAACGTTTGAAGAGAATTGATTACATTTTCCGCGGGGGGGGTATCCCCTTCCCTTTTTTCTTATGGGAAAGAAGGGAAACGACATGATCTTGAAGATTACGAAATGACATTAGCAGAGAGCATGATCTCTTTGCTGGATGTCTGACATGCAGGAGGGGGACAGCATGTATCCACTAAAGAATAAATATCTGAAACATCTGGATTTCATTGTGACAGACATTTTGATCCTGACGATTTCTTATGTTCTGGGATGTCTGTTATACAGTGCAATGGCTGGTACTGTATTCATTGCCTCATCTGTTTTATTCCGTCATGAACTGGTTGCCCTGGCTGCCTGCTTTTTGATGACGAATCTTTTCAATGAGCCGTATCGGAATATCCTGAAGCGTGATAAGTGGATGGAGATGCGTGCCTGCCTGAAGCACACGGTTCAGATGGCTGTCATTGAGATTGCGATCTTGTTCTTTGTGCATGATCTGACGGCAGTATCCCGCCTGACCTTTCTGTATACATGGATTATTTATTATGTGCTGGAAACAGGTTTTCGTTTGTTCTGGAAGCGGATGTTACGGCATCATATTCTGCATGGCCGCAAGGAAGCCAAGAGTTCCGTATTGCTGGTAACCAGGTATGATCGGGTCAGGCAGGTAATGAATGCCTTGAATATTTCTCAGTATGGATCGTTCTTTATCAGTGGGATTTTCCTGACAGATTATCAGGAAGATCGTGATAAAGATACGGAATACGATGGTATTCATGTGCTTGGCAGTGCAGATGAAATCGGTGCGTATACAGCCCATCACTGGGTTGACGGTGTGATCATTGATGTCACGACCTATGAAGCATTCAAAGCCATTTCTGTTCACTTTGAAAGGATGGGTATTCCAACCCATCGTGTATTAACCATTCTTCCTAAGAAGCATGAGAATAATTACATTGAGGTACAGAAGTTAGGCAAGGTTGTTGTCGCATCCCATATGATGCGTGATGTGTCTGTACTGCAGCGCTTTGGCAAAAGAACTATGGATATCGTTGGCGGTATTGTGGGATGTATCTTTACCGGTATTATCTTCATCTTTGTCGCACCACAGATCTATCATGCCTCACCTGGTCCGATCTTCTTTGCGCAGGAACGTATTGGTAAAAATGGAAGACGGTTCAAGATGTACAAGTTCCGTTCTATGTATCTGGATGCAGAAGAGCGTAAGAAAGAGCTCATGAAGCAGAACAAGATGAATGGGCTAATGTTCAAGATGGATGATGATCCCAGAATCATTGGCTCTGAGAAGAAGGACAAGAATGGCAAGCCCAAGGGGATTGGCAATTTTATCCGGAATACATCATTGGATGAGTTTCCGCAGTTCTTTAATGTATTAAAGGGAGACATGTCCTTGGTAGGTACACGTCCCCCTACGGTAGATGAATGGAACCAGTACAGTGAGGAACACCGGATCAGAATGGCAATGAGACCAGGCATTACCGGTATGTGGCAGGTATCAGGTCGAAGTAACATCACTGACTTCAATGAGATTGTCAGACTGGATGAAGAATATATTGCCAACTGGACAGTAGGCATGGATGTAAGAATCATAGCCAGAACAGTCACACAGGTATTGCATCATGATGGGGCTGAGTGAGGTAATTTTTCCTTCCTGCTCCTTCATTAACAGAAAGGATCAATTACTATCAGTAATTTACTAAAGCTTGCGAACACCTATAAAATATTCCAGCTGTTCATGACAGACATTCTGAATACTGTGTACAGCAGTTTCGGCTGGTCACTGTTAACAGCATTTCTGAGTATCTACATCTACTTATATGCATGTAAGCCAGAGACAGCTGGCATAGGACTACAAAGTGCAGTCAAAAGTGGATTAAAGACACTTATTAAAGACCATACTGCCCAGAAGATTTTCCTGCTATGCTTGTACATCTGCATGGTCTTCTTCCGGACACTTTTTAATCGAAACCTCTGGCTGAATCCATTAAGCAATGTATTTGATGGCTGGTGGATTTGGAATACAACTGCAGATGGAACAAAGACACTAAGTTCAGAGTGTTTTGAAAACATGGCATTATTGATGCCAGTTATTGGCATAGCAGTCTGGACATTTCCAGATTGGTTTAAGAAGACAGGATATATAAAGGGTAGTTTCATCATTGCAGGAAGCTTAAGCTTATTCATTGAAAGCTGTCAGTTATTCTTCAGACTGGGCACGTTTCAGTTCAGTGACTTAATATACAATACTCTTGGAGGTGTGTTCATTGGTCTAGTTGCTAGGCTCTGTTATAGAAATAAAAGAAGTTCATAAACAAATCCTAGTCAAATTTATCATTAGACAAAATATTTGGTCTCTATAATTAGTGAACAGTCAATTAGGATTATATTTCTTTTGGGGAAGGATGAAAAGTTCAATGGGAGAAAATAATACCAAGGCACAAAATATACGATATATTCAGCATGTATTCATCATAGGATCTAAGGGGTTAGGAAACTATGGTGGATATGAGACATTTGTTGATAAGTTGACAGAGTATCATCAGAATGGTGAAGGAATCAAGTATCACATTGCCTGCAAGGAAAATGGAAAAGGGGCTATGGATGAGACAAAGCTGATCGGTGCTAAAACAATAGATCATAATCATTTTATCTATCATAATGCCGACTGCTTAAAGATCCATGTCCCGGAAAAGCTTGGATCAGCACAGGCTATTTACTATGATATTGAAGCTTTAAAAGTATTTATTGCTTATTGCCGTTCTCATCATGATGTAGAACATCCCATCTTTTACATTCTTGCCTGCCGAATTGGACCGTTTATTGGCAAGTATGTCAAACAGATTCATAAGCTGGGCGGTGTTCTCTATGTAAATCCGGATGGTCATGAATGGAAAAGAGCCAAATGGTCTAAACCTGTCAGAAAATACTGGAAAGAATCTGAAAAGGGCATGGTAAAACATGCGGATCTTCTGGTGTGTGATTCTATTAATATTGAAAAGTATATCAAGGAAGAGTATGGACAGTTCCATCCCAAGACAACTTTTATTGCCTATGGTGCAGATGTTAAACCAAGTAAACTTTCTAATGATGATCCAGCATATACAGAATGGATGAAGAGCAAGGATCTGAAATCTAACGAGTATTATCTTGTTGTGGGTAGATTTGTTCCAGAGAATAATTTTGAAACAATGATCCGGGAGTTCATGAAGAGTCATAGCACAAAGGATCTGGCTATTATCACTACCCGTGATGATGATTTCCTGGCATCTCTTGATGAGAAGCTGCATTTCAAAGATGACAAGCGTATCAAGTTTGTTGGTACAGTATATAATCAGGAACTCTTAAAAAAAATCAGAGAAAATGCATATGGATACTTCCATGGTCATAGTGTAGGTGGCACAAATCCAAGTCTTTTGGAAGCACTTGGCAGCACTAAACTGAATTTACTGCTGGATGTTGGCTTCAATAAAGAAGTTGGAGAGGATGCAGCTCTTTACTGGAATAAAGAACCGGGAGACCTTGCAGCATTGATTGACAAAGCTGACCATCTGGAAAAAGAAACTATTGAAACATATGGTCAGAAAGCCAAAAAGAGAATCAAGGATGCATACAGCTGGCAGTTCATTGCGGATAGATACAAAGAAATATTCGGGGGGCGAAAATGAAGATTCTTCATTATGCATTAGGCTTTCCTCCATATCGAACGGGTGGACTGACAAAGTTTTGCATGGACTTGATGCTGGAACAGATAAAAGAAGGACATGAGGTAAGTCTTTTGTGGCCAGGGAAAGTCAAGCTGGTAGACCGTAAAATACGTATTAAAAGAAATCGTCCAGTAAATGGTATTAACAGTTATGAGGTTATTAATCCTACACCGATTTCGTATGATGAAGGTATTATTAATGTTGAAGAGTTTATGAAAGAGGGAGATTTACATGTATATCAATCCTTTCTTCATGATCTGTCACCAGATGTAATTCATATTCATACATTAATGGGACTTCATAAAAATCTATTAGTTGCTGCAAAAGAGAAAGGAATCAGACTGGTCTTTACTACTCATGATTTCTTCCCTATTTGTCCAAAAGTAACAATGTTCCGTAACGGAGATGTTTGTACTACAGTTGATGACTGCAGTTTCTGCCCTCAATGCAACCTGACTGCATTATCTGATAAAAAAATGATGCTGTTGCAGTCTCCCGTGTATAGAGCGTTAAAAGATAGTATGATAGTTAGGAAGCTTCGGAAATCTCAACGTGATGATTATTTGTCTGACAGTATCGAAGTCAGTAATAATCCAATTCGGGTTTCAAGCGATTATTGCAATCTTCGAGATTTCTATAAGTCAATGTTAAAAATGATGGATTTTATTCACTATAATTCTTCTGTCACAAAATCAGTGTATGACCAATACCTTGGAATTTATCCTGGAAAAATAATAACTATTACACATGCTGATATCGGGGATCACAGGAAGTATAAAAATTTTAATCACACAACTTTAGCTCTCACATATTTGGGAAACCAAGGGGGGAGCAAAGGGTTTTTTCGGCTAAAGGCGGTTCTTGACCAGCTATATAATAATAAACGAGACTTTATTTTAAACGTCTTCTTTTCAACAGGTTCAAGTAGTATAGAAATGTCACCTTATATAAAAATTAATGACCGCTATAGCTATGATCAGCTTGAAGAGATCATGTTTCATACTGATGTAGTCATTACGCCAAGTGTATGGTATGAAACGTTTGGATATACAGTTCAAGAAGCATTGAGCTTTGGAGTTCCTGTTATTGTAAGTGACCATGTTGGTGCAAAGGATATTATTCCTGAAGGCGGAGGAATCATTTTTCACGATGATGAAGAACTTTTGAAAGTGATTTCAACATTGACACCACAACATTTAGCAAATATGAATAAGGCTATATTTTGTGCGAAGCCGATGAAGTCAGAACAGGATATGTGTAAAGAGATTATTAATTATGGATATCAGAAGAAAATTGATGAAAATTGCTGGAAAAGGTGATTTCCAGTTAGATGACAGAATTCCTACATTATACATAGTCAGGCTTTGTCATAAATATGGATGGATGATGGTGCGGGGGAGCATAAAGCATTTCAAAGGCGTATTTATTGGACGAAATGTAAAGCTATATTGCCCTGGGTTACTATCGATTGGGCATGGCACTAAAATTCATGATAATGTTAAAATTGATGCTTTATCAACAGATGGAATAAGAATTGGAAACAATTGTGTAATTGGAGATAATTCAAAAATTGAAGCAACAGGTAGTCTCGCACATCTAGGTAAAGGTGTTTGTATTGGAAATAGAAGTACCTTCGGATCTGACTGTTATTTTGGCGCAGCCGGAGGAATTACTATAGGTGATGATGTAGTTGCTGGGCAGTATATTCGATTCCATTCTGAAAATCATAATTATAACGATCTCTCAAAATTGATTAAGGATCAAGGTGTTTCACATAAAGGTATTCAGATTGGAAACAATTGCTGGATTGGTGCAGGTGCTGTTTTCTTAGATGGTGCCAGGCTTGGAGATGGATGTGTTGTTGGTGCTAATTCCGTAATTACCAAATCATTCCCGCCAAATTCAGTTATTGCAGGAGTCCCTGCAAAAGTTATAAAAGTAAGAGAATAAAAATGGATGATAAAGTTTCAATCGTTGTTCCGGTTTATCAATCAGAAAAATATTTAGATATTTGTGTAAAAAGTTTGATTAATCAAACGTATCAAAATATTGAAATCATTTTAGTTGATGATGGTTCAACAGACTCTTCATCAAAAAAGTGTGAAGAATGGGCAAAAAAGGACAGTCGGATTGTAACTCTGCACAAAGAAAATGGTGGAATTGCAGATGCAAGAAATACTGGCTTGAGCATTATACATGGCAAATATGTATGTTTTGTAGATTCTGATGACTATGTTAGTACGTTATATATTGAAATGCTGCATAACGCATTAGAGGTATTGGAATGTGATGTAGCAGTGTGCCAATATATCAGTGGTGGATGTTTTGATAATACTGCAGTTACAAGTCAAATATTAACAAAGAAAGAAATGATTCGCGAATTGTGTGTTCCGCAGAAAAATATTGCGGCTTTTGTGTGGAATAGGATGTTCAGAGTCGCTTTTCTTAATAAATATCAGATTCACTTTGATACAAGCATTAAAGTTTGCGAGGATACACTGTTTAATTTCGAGTGCTTGAAAAATTCAGATAAAATTGCATCAATTAATACTCCTTTATATTTTTATAGAGTTAATGAGAACAGTACTATGTTCCGAGAAGGATTTAATCCAAATAAGTTATCTGCAAACATTGCATATCAGCAGATGCTGGATCAATCAAGCAGAGATATCAAAGAAGATATTCAAGTTGGAGCAATGTGCTTTAATATGATTCTTCTTTGGCAGATGAAGAAATATCACTACAAGGATGATAAGCAAAAAATGGTGATTCAAAAAATGCTGAACTTGAATCCCAATGGGTTCTTGCATTCACCGATTTCATTAAAGTATAAAATTGCATATATTTTTAGAAAGATATTGTTATTATGAGTCTATTGTCAATCGTAATTATTACATGTAATAGAAAGGAATCATTATTGAAGACTATCACGTCATGCATTGATCATGTATCCATGAGATGGGAATTGATTGTCGTAGATAATGGCTCCATTGATGGCAGCAAAGATGCAGTAGTTAATTTGTGTACTAACAATAATGTGGATTTACATTATCTGGTGATGAACCATAATCTTGGTGTTGCTGGAGCAAGAAATGTAGGTTATCAGCAAGCAAGTGGTGAGATTGTATACTTCATAGATGATGATGCTTACATTACGTCTAATGGTTATTGTCTTGACAAAATATATAAATACATGATGGAAAAGCCCTCTCTCATGATTACCTCAAATAAAATATACGATACATTAATGGGAGGTATTCTTCCTGAGATTTGTGAGAAAAATAAAAAGATGGAAAATGGTACTAATTTAAGAAGCTTTATCGGAGCCAGTCATTTCATCAAGAAATCTGCAATGCTGCCAAATAATTTGTATCCAGACAACTTGTTTTATGGAGGCGAGGAGTATTATTTATCGTTTATCGTTCACTCTTTAGAAAAAAGAATTGAATATTGTGATTATGTCTCTGTATATCATGAGCCATCGAAAAAAACACGGGATTCGCATTATGGGATTTATAGGAATCGTATTCTTAATAGTTTTATTGTAAAAAAATATCTGTACCCTCAACCTTATTTGACACTTACTACACTTTGTTATTGGTTCAGAGCTTTGAAGTTTACACATTGTTCTCCAAGGAAGCTTCATGAAATGCATCAACTGTATCAGCAAAGATATGATAAAAAATACAAAAAGACGATTTCCTTTTCTAAAATGAAGGAAATAGTAAATGAGTTTGGATATCGATATTTGCTGTAAACGTGATTAAGTATGAGTAAATCAATAGAAAAACATAAAATCAGTCTCCACGGTATTGATATCGTGGTTATTTCTCTAGCATTAGCGGAGATGGTGAAATCAATTCCTTTAATCTCAAATATACCAAATATTGATATTCTCTTGTCGTTTATCAATTTTTTAAACTATATCCTTCTTCTGGTAGTTATTTTTCAGAAAAGATATAGTGGTAGATTATTTTTGCTTTTTGCTTTTTTTGCAATTATTTTCGCATATGGATATTTGAAAAGTCATATGTCCGCATTCCTCACAGCTTGGCTATTACTTTTTGCATTGAAGGATATGGATCTTTCTAGGATCTTGAATGATATTCATCTTTCACTTGGAATTACGATAATAATTGCAATAATATTCGGTATATTTTCTCTGGGAGATTTTCGCTCTCAATTTAATACTGGTTTTCATCTTGGGTTTGGGCATAAAAATACTTTTGGTGCCTTTCTTTTCGAATACTATTTAACCGGGTTACTTGCACACCGAGGATCTGGATATCAAGTCTGGAAATGTATTGTGTTTGGATTATTTGTTTTATTATTTACTAAATCTAAAACCGCAGCAGCTTCACTATTATTACTACCTATTATTTTAGTAATATTTGAGCGAGGTTTGTATTCAAAGTTTAGGAGACTTTTTGTTTTTATTGCGGAGCTCATTGCTCCGATCTTACTTCTATTTACTTATGCTACAGCGGAATTATTTCCGGTAAATACTATTGTACAAAAGATGAATGTTGTTTTAACAAACCGTATTTTTTTAAACTGGTTTATTTTAAGCAAAAATAAAATTACCCTCTTCGGACAAAATGTTCAGTTAAATTATTCGGGTATCTATAATGAGATTATTAACAAGTGGAATATTAATACCACTGTAGATGGAACATATATTATTATGCTGTTATTACTAGGACTGATTCCGACAATCATGTTTATGATTGGATATGTTGCTGTTGTTCACCGGGGGGGGAAGCGGAAGGACTACCTTCTGATAACTGCAGCAGTACTTCTTGCAAATTACGCGTTAATGGAGACAAGGTTTACCAGTATATTTTTTAACTTTGTCTTCTTCTACCTGACAGCGAAAGTTGCAGATGTACCTAGATTGGAAAAGAAGAAAAATAAAGTAAGCTTGAAAATCTGGCATATAGAAGGTATCTAGAATAGTTAAAAAATAGAAATGGTAAACAATCATGGTAGATTATGACTGTTTACGTTTTCTTATTAGTATTTGTATTAGTTTGTGGACTTATTCTTTATCGTTACCCTCATAGTAAGAATGCTGAAAAGCTATTCCTATTTCTTACATTCGGAGCTATGACATTCATATTAGGATTCAGGGGTGAACATGTAGGAGAAGATACAAAACATTTTATTACAATGTTTGAGTATGCTGATCGTGTAACATGGTCAGAGATGCTGAAGAGTACCGGTTTTAGGACAACTTGGTATATTGATCAATACGGTTTTCATGACACTGTAGAAAATGGATGGTTGGCATTATGTAAAATAATTCATTTATTTACGGATGATGGTCATGTATTTCTTTTTGCTGTTGCTGCATTGACCTGTGTACTATTTGCAAAATTTATCTACGATAATTCTCTTTCAATATTTTATTCAACTGTTATCTTTTTGTGTGAAAGTATGTATATGTTCTCCTTTAATGGAGCACGGCAGATGCTTGCAGTCGCGATTACTCTTCCAGCATATACATCTTTAAAGAACAAAAAAATTATCCCAGCAGTTTGCTTCGTGCTCTTAGCATCACTTGTTCATAATACTGCTTTGGTAGCATTTGCAATGTTTCCGTTTGTACTTACCAAACAACCTGAGTCATATAAAAAATTCAAGTATGCCATCGTAGCTGTTATTGCTTCTCCTTTTGTAGTGATGTTGCTGAAGACTTTCATCTCACGCTTAATTCCTAGATATGCAGCATATTTTACAGTCAATTATTGGACCAATACAATTGGAGGAAGTGCAGTTCTATGGATTATTGAAATGATATTAATTCTCATTATGTATGCAAAGAAGTTTAGAATTCAAAATACTTTTCAGTATTCTTGCTTTGTTCTTATGTATCTTGCATTTGAACTGATGAGTTTACAGGTTTCTGTGTTTGGAAGAGTTGGATATTATTTTAGAACATTTCTGCTTTTGTTTTTTCCTTGTGCTGACATGTATTTTGAGAAGAAATCGAGGATCGTGGTAAGGTGTGTAATAATTACTTTGTTAGTACTTTTGTACTTTAGCTATGCTGGTACTGACACTCGTTTGTATACATTTTTCTGGAATGATTAAAAAGTGAAAAGCCTTTTATCATGTCTGGTTTCTATGGAGGATAGTAGATGATTCCTAAAGTAATTCATTATTGCTGGTTTGGTGGAAATCCTTTACCAGATGAGGCAATTAAATACATAAATTCCTGGAGAAAGTATTGCCCAGGATATGAGGTCAAAGAATGGAATGAAAGCAATTTTGATTTAGAATGCTGTGATTATGTGAAAGAGGCATATCAGGCGAAAAAGTGGGCTTTTGTTTCTGACTATGCACGCTTTTGGATTCTCTACCATTATGGCGGACTATATTTTGATACAGACGTAGAGTTGATAAAACCAATCGATGATCTGATAGAAAAAGGATCCTTTATGGGAGAAGAAGCCACTGAGCCAAAGGAGCATGGCTTAGAGGCTAATCCGGGGCTCGGCCTGGCGGCCGCGCCGGGGCTCGGCCTATATAAAGAAATATTAAACTACTATAATACACAACACTTTATTAATAGCGATGGAACCTTGAATTTTGAAACAATAGTAACAAAGACAACCAAAATATTGAATTCACATGGTTTTCGCGGAGATGGGAGTCTTGAATATATTGATAATGTGTACATCTATCCTCCGGAATATTTCTGTCCATTAAATTATGGAACAGGAAAACTAGTGATTACAGATAATACAAGATCAATTCATCATTATTCAGCTACATGGCATTCAAAGCTAGAACAAATGATCATTTCTATTGAACGATGTGACAGTGGCAAAGATTCAGTAGAATATAAGGTGAGACGAGTTGTTACACTTCCATTAAGAATGATTAATAAACTAAAGACAAAAGGCTGGAACGGAGTTAAACAAGCAATAGCAAAACGATTGTGATGTATCAGAAGCATGTAGTATGAATAGCAAATATATAAGATACAGGATTGACTATAGATTTGATGTAATTGACAAGCAGTTTTAGAAAAGGTGAGAAATCTGATGATTGCATTACAGATGAAACAGAAATTAAAACAGGTGTATCGACTGTCTGCAGTTCTGCATTCCCTTCCTTCGAGAATGAATGCTGATGCTGTTAGGACTATTTTGAATGATTTTTCTCCTGATTCCGCCACTACTTGTGTTGGAGATAATGTAGTAGAGCTCAAGTATGATTTGCAGATCATCGTTCCTGCGTATAATGCTGAGAAGTATATTTCTGAATGCTTGGATTCAGTTCTTTCACAGGAAACAGAATATTCTTATCTGATCACAATAGTGAATGATGGCTCTATAGATCACACACTTGATATCATCAATAGTTATTACAGCAGATATCCTGATAGGATTGAGGTTATCAATCAGGAAAACAAAGGGTTTTCTGGAGCGAGGAATGCTGGTCTGAAGGTGCTGAAGGGAAAGTACATTACTTTCCTGGATTCTGATGATGTGCTTGCTCCTAGAGGAATCAATTCCCTGCTTAGGAATACAATCGGAGAGGTTGATATTGTACAGGGCAGCTGGTTCACCGGTGAAAAACTCGGGGGGGGGTCACACATTGTTCGTACAGCTTCCGAGTTATCAGGTTATCCATGGGGTAAAGCATTTCGTGCAGAACTGTTGTCTTCATTCCAATTTCCAGAAGGATACTGGTTTGAGGATACGCCGATTTCCTTCATTCTGTATGGGAAACGAATAAAGACAAATTTAATACCTGATGTTGTATATGGGTATCGGTTGAATCCGAATGGCATTACCGCTACCTTTTCTGGAAAGAAGAAAAGTATTGATACATATTACATTACGGAGCTCTGCTTAAAAGAGTTTCCTGAATTTGGCGTTGCATATGATGAACGCGCATTCCACTACTTTCTGAATCAATGTACTATGAATTGGTATCGAACAAAACAGATGCCGAAGAAAGTTAGAGAAGCAGGTTTTGTGTTGGAGTCACATTTAAGAAATACTTATTTTCAACAATTTTCTTCCAATGAGGTAAATGACAAATATCTTTGCGAGATCGATGCTGCATTGAGTAAGTGCAACTTTGGCAAGTTTGAAGTTTTGGTGAGAGCAGGAAGATAAAAGAAGTTTATTACCGACCATGCTTGTCACCCGTTTCATTTATGATCTTTGCTACATTTTATCAGAAACTGGAAGAGCTTCTAATGTGATTAGCTTGTAAGATGCAGATAGGCTTGACAGACATGAGAAATATAAACTACGATTTGACAGACAGACAGACAGACAGACAGACAGACAGACAGACAGACAAGAGTGATTATGGCCGCCAACTATGCGGCTTTTTATTCTGGCAATTTTATAGCTTCATTATCTTCACTGGAGAATGTGCTGGTTTCTCACGGGATATCGGTATCATACGTTTTTCCAAAGAATGCTCCTTTTGCTAATTGGGGAGAAGATGGAAAGTATCAGCAGAATCATGACGTTCATGTGACTGATTTTGATTCTCAATCTCTTGCACGATTTCTGAAAGAAATGGTGCACTCTGAATCTAGAAATGTTCACATGATCGTTCATATGCATTTCTTTGATTGGAAGACGATAGCTGCTGTGACGAAATCTTTGAAAAAAGAGAATTGTACATTTATCGTCCAAGAGCATATGCGCGTGGATTTTGGACGTGATGAGTCTGACTTGTCATTTAAGAGAAGATTGAAGAACCGTGTTAAACAGATTGCGTATAAGCATGCGGTTTCAGGCTGTAAGATGATTGGTGTCAGTGAGGCAGTGTATGAGGATCTTTGTCAGATTCGTGGCAGCAAAGCAGAAAACTATCTGGTTAGAAATGCGATTTCAACAGAACGTCTGGATGTTCCTTCTGTGAATGCATTATCTCTGGATCCTGCTCATGATGTTGTGATCTTTGGAACACATTTTGAGCGAAAAGGTGTAGATATCGCACTAAGAGCAGTCATGAAAGCAGGAAACGGTCTGCACCTGGTTGTTCTGACACATCGTGAAAGTGATGCTGTTGAAAAGTTGAATGCACTTTCTGCTGACTGGCAAAGCTATGCCAGAGTCTGTCATGTCGTAGAGGATATTACAGACGTATATAACTATGCACTATGCTTTATTTCTCCATCCAGATCAGAAGCATTTGGTTATGCAGTGGTGGAAGCAGCATACTGCAATACGCAGGTAATTGCGTCAGATATTCCTGGTCAGAATTCGATGAAGTGTGTTCCTGGAATCCAGTGGGTGAAACCAGAAGATGCAGATGATCTTGCCAGAGCATTAAGCAACTGCTATCAGATACACCAAAACCTTCCAATGGAACTGCAGAAGCAGAAGACTGTCCAGCGTGAATATATACGTGATAACTTTGGTGTAGACAGATGGTGCACAGAGATTCTGAAGGTCTATGGTCTTCTGAAGTAACAAATCAAAGTGCAGAAGAAGCTGTGGTAAAGCTAGTTTGGAAAGTCCACATTATGGTAAGGTAACGATATGCGAGATATAAAGAGCAATTCAATTGGTATCAAAAACAATAATGAACAGATGAAATATAGAGAAGGCATATGAATTACGATACGAAATATATTCTTGCAAAATTTAATAAAAGTAAACCAGGTGCAACTGATACCGGTGATATAGAAAAGAAGCTTTCAGAATATATTTGTGATCCGAAAAATAATGAAGAGTCCCTTAATGCATTTTCGGAATTAAGGCTAAAGCTATCTTCTTATTTCAATCTGGACGCAATCTCTCTGGTGACTGGAAACGGTACTTCTATTTATGCAGGCTCCAGGGATACAAGAGGTTTCTCTTTAGCAGCATATACAGGAAAGGAAAAATACAAGTCTATTAAGAGCGAGACTGATCATATATCCGATAAGGATATTGAAACTGCTCTAAATAAACTTATTATCCTGTATGAGCAGAAAAAGATTATTGAAGATTCGGTTTCTCTTTCTTCATACCAGGCCTTGATAAATGAAGTTAAAAGTGCCTTGATAGATAGCTTTGTCTCACTCGATTACTCAAACCTTTCTTCACATGAGATATTATTACGAAAGCTTAGAGCTTTTGGATGCCTGAATAAGGTTAATATATTTACAGCAAATTATGATCTTGCATTTGAATATGCATTCGATAATCTTGGCATTGAATATAACGATGGGTTCACTGGATTTGTGAGCCGGAAATTTGCTCCGAAAACTTTGGAGAAAAAAGGCCTGCCAATTCTTAACAAGTTCCATGGCTCTGTAAATTGGATATCAGATAATGATGAAATTTTAGAAGAACAGCCGAAGTTTTCCTATGTAGATACCGTACTTGGTGTGGAGAAGACTATAAGAGAGCTTAAGATCAATATCAATAAAGACAACGAAAAGGTGCTAATTTATCCGACAGCAAATAAGCTTTATCAGACATACAGTGCTCCATACAGTGAGTTAATGAGATTCATGCTTGATAGATTTGAGTCAGGAAAAAATCTAATTATTGTGATTGGTTACAAATATGGGGATGACCATATTAACGAAATCCTTAGCAAGGCGCTGGCAAATCCAGATAATGTTTTTTATTTCTATGATTTTGATAATGATGAGAAAGCATCATTTATCAATAATATGAAGAAGCTTGCAGAAATAACTCCAAATGTGAATGTCTTGAGTGGGAAAATACTAGCTGATTTTACAAACTTTGCTAAATTTGAAGTTCCAGCAACTGCTGAAAAGACAGATGAAGAAAAAATAGTTGAGCTTCTACACAAGGTAATGGGATGATTGAAACAGATAGTATAGGTAAAATTTCAAAAATCACTGGTTCTAAGGTACTTGTTGTAGCTGAAATTTCAGCAAGACTTGAGAGAGTGGGAATGAATAATTTTGACATACGCTATATTTCCATTGGATCTCTGATTGGGACAATGCTTGTTGATGGCAGAACGTTAGTCCTGACAGTAGAAGAGATACTGGATACCGATCCTGATATTATTATCACGACGAGTATCAGCGGAATCTATGATGAGGTAACAGGAATATATTCTTTTGGTACAAACACCTATCCGTTAATTGGTGAAAAAGTATTTCGACTGGGTAGGTCTGTTCTGACTAATATATTTCAACTTAGAAAATCTGAATGCTCTGTACAAAAATCTTTTATTGGTACTTATGCTTATGACAGCAACGTAAAAGTAGGATACGATCCCAATATTCTTTTTGGTAAGCATCTCGGAGTTTTTGGAAATACAGGAAGTGGAAAGACTTGTACGGTTGTCTCTATTATTCAACAGTACATAAGAAATTATCCTGTGAAAGATATAAAATTTATTATTCTTGATGTGAATGGGGAATATAAGTCTGCATTTGAAGAAAATGACTTTGAATACATTCCTTTTGATAAAATGCGTTTTCACCATACTATTCTTGATAATTCTGAATACGGGAGACTGTTTCGAGCAGCTGAAGGGACCCAGTACCCTGCCTTGAAATCGTGTATTCGGAAGCTTGCGGAAGAGTCACATGCTGAAAGACATTCTTCTAAATGGAATCTAGAGCTTCTTCCTAATTCCTTACAGGAATGGATTAATGATAATGCAAATCCAGACACGCGTAATGCATCGAAAAAAGATCAGTTCTCTGTCAATCAGATCAGTGGATATATGAGAACGCTACTCTTGAGAATAGATGAAATTCTGAAAGAAAAAGATCTTCTTCAGGTCATTAACTCTTCAGATGATGAGAATACTCTACAGAATATCGAAAAGTCTAACAAAAGAGTGTTTGTTCTCGATTTAGAGAGATCTAGCGATACGCTGGATATCGTCTTATATTTGCTGTTTAAAACAATTTATTTAAGCAAGATAGAAGCTAAAAGAAGAGGCAATTCAGGAACACACCTATGTCTTGTGTTGGAAGAGGCACACAGATATCTGAATCCTGATGCCCAAGAGAGTAAGCTAGGCACCTATTACATAGATAAGTTATCTCGTGAAGGTAGAAAATTTGGTATAGGACTTATTATTTCTTCTCAGGTGCCCTCTATGCTTTCTTATGACATTGTTAGCCAATGCAATTCTGTAATCATGCATAAGATTACTAGTCGGAAAGATATGGACTTTCTTCGAGGAGTTTTACGTATAAGTTCAGATTCAATGTACACACAGATGAGCGCATTAGAAAAACAGTATGCATTGGTCTGCGGTGAAGCATTTCCCAATGATGCGTTAGTTAAAATCAATGATGCTAACCCGTTGCCGAATAGTAATGACCCGGTGATCGGGGATAAAATTATTGCTAATTAGAGGAAAAGCCTACTGAGCATATTGCATTTAAGATTGATTTGAGAATGGTTGAAATAGTGGTGGGATGGTACAGACGCCACATCGCACTATGGATCTCCACAGTAGTTTAGTAAAATCTTACAGGAAAAGGAATTTGCAAATGAAGAACAACTATCCATTAACATCGATTATTCTTCCTGTCTATAACGGGGAAAACGTTATTAGCAGGTCTATTGAGTCAGTACTTGCACAGGATTACCCTTGCATAGAACTGATTGTAGTCGATGATGGATCGATGGATCATACTAGGGAGATTGTTTCGGATTATGCAGAAAAGCATGTAAATATCAGGCTTCTTACTTTGAAAAATCAGGGCGTCTCCAATGCCCGTAATGTTGGCATTAGTGCTTCTAATGGTGAATATATTGCTTTTCTGGATGCGGATGATGAGCTCATGCCGGATATTATTTCCACAAGTATGAATCTGATCCAAAAGAACAATGCGGATATTGTTTGTACTAATTCATACTATGTTGATGATGGACATATCATTTCAAAAATGGGAGAAATTCGCCCAAATGATAGTATTCTGACTGATGAGCATGGAAAGCGTGATCTGATCCGACAGCTGTATTGCAATACTAACGAACCATATTTTGGAGATTATCTTAGAGCATCCTGGGGTAAACTCTATTCTGCAGAATTACTGAGGAAACATCAGATTCAGTTTCCGGTTGGTGTACCAATTGGTGAAGATTCCATATTCTTGCTTTATGCGTTTTATTATGCGCAGAAAATTATCTTCAAAGATGCATACTTATATAAATACTATCGGTCAGATCAGTCTGTAACTGGAAGGGTTGTAAAGCAGTTCTATGAGAAAAGAGTTGCGGAATATCAGGCGTTAAAAACAGCATTAAATAATATCCATTATTCTTTTGATCATATTGATGAAATCTTCTGGCATCGTTCTAATTTTGAAAACATTGGGAATGTATTAAAGAGTGACAAAAAGCCAGCAGAGAAAATCCGCGTAATCAGGGACTTTTATAAAGAACCATATTGTAGAAAATATTTATCTATTCCATTGAATGGTAAGAAAGATCAGATTCGAGCATTTTTAATGCGTACACATCAGTATTCGTTAATGGCAATGATCGACTATTACAGCAAGAAGGATAAGTGCGCAGGATCATGAGAGATATTCAAATTGTCTGCCAGAAATGTCATCGTGTTTTTGTCATTGATCAATCTGAACAGGAATTCTCATCGTATTATCAGAATTCTTTGCCAAAATATTGTCCTATTTGCCGCAGAGAATATGCTAGGAAGAAGGAGATCGAACGAAAGAAGCAGAAAGATCTTGAGTGGCAGCAGAAGAAGAAAGAAGACATACAGGTATATCATGAGAACCTGAAATTGCTGCAGGAAAAGTTTGATATTATCCCGCTGAAAGATGCTGCACCATCTCCGCATGACAGAGTTCTTTATGTAATAGGAAATGGTTTTGATCTGATGCATGGTGTCCATTCCAGTTACTATGATTTTGGAAAGATACTTGGAAAGCGCAGTAACATTCGCTTTATTTTAGATCATTATCTTCAGGCAGATGATTTATGGGCTGATTTTGAAGGGGCTTTGGCGAAAATAGACGTAGAATCAATGAGTCAGCCGGCTATTTTAGATGGCTTCCTGGATTCAATGGATGCATATGATGAGGATGCTCAGATGGCAGACTTCTATGCCGCTGCTGATATGGCAGCTGCACCTGCAACAGAACTTTCATCTGAATTAAGGCACAGATTCAGAAACTGGGTATGTTCTCTGCAGGTTCATTCAGAAGACCGCCCGCTGAAGGAAATCATCAGGAATGGAAAATATCTGGATTTTAATTATACGGAATTCATCGAAACTCTTTATGGCGTAAAGAGCAGTGATGTGTGCTATATCCACGGATGCCGAAAGAAGAAAAAATACAGACCAAAGGAAAAGCTGATTCTTGGCCATCAGCCAGGTGCAAGTGACGCACAGTATGATTTTAACGATCATTGGGACGGTATAGATCTTTCTGAGAATCATGCGCAGATGATATATGATGCACAGCAAATTGCTCTTCAGGAAATCAGCGAGGCTGATGAGCAACTGACAAAGCATAGTGATCGGATCATTGCTGCACATAAGAATTTCTTTGAAGGCCTTTCAGATATCAATAAGGTGATCGTCATTGGGCATTCTCTATATCCGGTTGATTGGGAATACTTTCATGAAATCCTGTATCAAAATAATGCTGCCGACCGTATCAATTGGTATTTTAGTTGCTTCAGTAATGGAGATCTGGAACGAATTCAAAAATTCGTTTCTCACTTCAGTATTCGTAAGGAAAATGTGCACATATTCCGAACAGATCTGATATCTGTTTCAACATATTCTGAGAATTCCAGAAATGCAAAATCTTCTGAGCCAATCGGAAAATCTGCAGAAGAAGGACATGCTGTAACAGAAACCAATTCTACGAACGAAAAGATTATTGGTGAATCTTTGAATGGATCCTGGAAAGTATGCACTTGCGGAAAAGAGCTGGTTTTGAAAGATGAGAAAGATTCAGTTGTTCTAACAAGAGTATTTTCCAGTGGAATGAATGGAGCTGTATTTGCGGACGACCAGACTTGTTTTCTTGTAATGCGAGGTATTTACAAAGGTGTATTTCTTTTGCGTCAGAATAATGGAAAATGGATTTATACTGGTGAATTAGAAGGAATACCTCATCAGGGAGTTATTACAAAAAGACTTCATAGAATTCTGATTGATAAAGAAATGGTCACGTTTGTCTATCAGAACAGAGTGAGAATTTACAACCTGACGAATGGGTTATTGATTTTCAATAAAGCAGTACGACAGGCGTCAAAGCACCAATACGACGGCAAGGATTTGACAGCATCCTTTCAACGGATTTATAAAGGAAATTTCTATTAATGATACGATTGTTATCATGTGAAATTTCTTAATGCATCAGTACTATTCACAAAGGAAAAAATCAGAAATCTGTGAAATAGTGGTGGAAGAATGTAGAAAGGAAGCAAGCTCATAGATATGTCAACATTAACTACAATCAAAGATAAAATCAAAGAGCTTGATCCTGCTGGGTTCCAGGAGTTCTGTGATAGGATACTTTCTAAGCTTCATCCGGATTGGCATTTCGTTGAGCTTGGGTTAATGGCTGGCAGGACAAAGACGACTACTGGAAATCCGGATACATATTTTAAGACTCCTACTGGTAAATATGTTTTTGTGGCGTATACAACAAAGGAATCTGGAAGTTTGTATGAGAAGCTGCATGATGATATAGAGAAATGCCTGGATCCTGATAAAACTGGTCTGCCTTTATCTGAGGTTGATTGTATTATCGCCTGTCATACTTCCAGCAATCTGAAAGCAGGGGATGATTATCGGCTTCATGAGTTGTGTAATGAGGCTTCTATTCCGCTGACAATATATGGAATCGATGAACTTTCTGGTTTTGTTTTTGATCGTTTTCCTTCTATTGCCAGTGACTATCTGCATGTTTCTGTTGATACAGGTCAGATTTCTGAACCCGATGCATTTGTTCGTGCATATGACAGTGCCACGTTGATTCCGCCTGTTAATACGCATTTCCTTTTTAGAGAATCTGAACTGGCAAAGATTCATGCGTATCTGGATACAGGTAATATCGTGTTAATTCATGGAACTGCTGGTGTTGGCAAGACAAGGCTTGCACTGGAAGTGGCAAGCAGATATGCTAAAGAGAAAGAGTATTCATTGTTCTGTATCCGCAGCAACCATCAGAACCTGTATCCTGATTTTGTGTGTGCCTTGGAGATTCCAGGTAAATATCTGTTTTTGATTGATGATGCAAATGAGATGAACAATCTTTCTACAATCATTTCATATGTGGCCGGGAAGAATGCGGAGTTATCAGACTTCTCTATCAAGCTGATCATGACCATCCGTGACTATGTCAAACAGGAAGTGACAGGTGAGATAGAGAAATGTGGGGCTCCATATCAGACAATGGAAATTGGGCCTTTTTCTGATAACGAGATACAAGGATTTTTGAAAAGTGAGTTTGATATCCAGAATTACCATTATCTTGAGCAGATTACAGACATAGCAGAGGGCAATGCACGAATTGCCTATATGGCAGGCAGACTTGCAGTCGAAAAGCAATCTCTTAGTGCTGTTTGTGATGCATCAGATCTTCTGGATCAATACTACAGACAGTTTACGGATCAGATGTTAGGAAGTTCTAAAGAGCTTTGCTTTTCAGCTGGTGTACTGGCTATTGTGAAAGCTGTGGATCTTGATGATTTAACCAAACTTGAGGAAGTATTTGATCTGGGTATTGTGGACTCCAAACAGTTTTTGGAGAACCTGGAGAAGCTGGTTGATCTGGAATATGCCCAATCAAAAAATGGCGTTATTACGAATGCGGATCAATGTTTCGCGAACTATATGCTGTACTATGTCTTCTTTAAGAAGAAGATTGTTCCATTTGCAGATATTCTGGATATTGGTTTTCGGAAATTCAGAAATGAAATCAATCATGCTGCAGTGACAATTTCACACATCTATCAGGATCCGCAGATTATGGATGAGCTGTCTTCGCAGATCAAAGTTGTCTGGAAGAAATATCAAAATTCAGATGACAGTGAATTATATGCTGATTTCCTGCAGGTATATCATGCGGTTGATCCGGAGGTGTCTTTGCTGTATGCAAAGAACAAGATTGATGGTATTGCCAGTCAGAAAATATCTTTGGATATCAACTTTGATCAAAAATCATGGGATCAGACAGACAGGATTCTCACGCTGCTGACGGGTTATCAAAGCAGTGAAGAATATTCTGAGATGTCATTGGAGCTGGCTCTGGAGTATGCCAAGAAGTCAGAAGAGGCGTTTGTTCACTTCTCCAAATGGTTTAACCAGCAGTTTGGAATAGATCCCGATGTTTTTCACAAAAGTATACAGTTCAGCAAATTGCTGTATCGTTCCTGGATCAGCATAAGTTTGATAGTGTTATTGTTTCAAAGTTCTGTATCTTTCTTGCATCAAACTGGCTGCTTGATGAATATCATCCAGTAAAAGCGGGACGTCATGATACTCTGAAAGTATATGATGTGAAACTCAAGTATTCTGAGGCGTTTGCTGAGCTTCGTTTGCAGATATTAACAATGGTCTGCAGTATTGTGAAGAAGTACAGTGAGATCAATGACAGCAGTATTGATGATGATCATCATAAGCTTGCCAATGAACAGCAATGTATTCTTTCATCAGCTGAAAGCTTTCTGAACCGGTATGCACAGATTGTAAACAGCGGACTGGATCAGCAATTGGTAAGAAGTGAAGCACAGATGATCAGTGATATTGTAAATGCGCTGCCTGATTCTTTGAGCAAGGCAATTCTTGCGGATAAGCTGATGGATGCCTGTGAGAAAAGATCTGCGTATTACCATGATACTGATATAGATAAGTGGCTTCTGCCTTCTCCCTATCACTTTTGCGATAGAATATTCAATCTTGCTGTAGGGAAGATTTATAAGATATTCAGAGATGATCGCCTTACATCCGGAGTGCGTGATTATGATGAAAATAGTCAGCGCTATGAAGCACGGATCAGGCAGTATGCCCATCAATTATCAGAGAAGACAATATCGGATCTGATCAATGGAATAAACGAATGCATTGAAACGGTCAGTTCTTTTGAAACTGTGATGAATCCGGGATCGGCATTTAATCATGGACTGGAAATCATTGCAGATGAGCTTTCTGATAATTCTGCATTGTCAATGTTCTTTCTTTCATGCATCCAGAGAAATGGAAAATCAATTGATATCTCTCCGCACAGGATGTTTCTGCATCTTGTCAAAGAAGATCGTCACAGATTTTATCAGCAGATTGCTCATGAGCAGTATGCATCTGCAGACCTTCGATATCAGTGGCAGTGGCTCTATTTCAACTGTCTATCAGAAGATCAAATTGATGCACAGGAACTGCAGAATCTGTATGACTTTCTGAAAGATACTTTGGATTATAACTTTGTAACTGTATACTACTGGGATATGAAAGTATTCCTGAAGTTTCAAAAGATTGGTCCGGATATAATTCTCTATGCATCCAGAATCATTCTGCAAAAAGGAAGAACTTCTACAAATGTAGCGAATACATTTTTCTATATGATGTTCCTGGGCAAAGAAGATGATTTCACGCCAGAAAGACTTCTGAATTACTACCAGAATGATCTGGATCTGCTGAAGAATATCTACAGCTTTGAATTGAAACATTCTGATCAATCAGATCTAAATGGAGAGTATTTATCATGCTTTTATGATGCGGATCCTTCATGGCTGAGTGTTTATGAGGATTATCTATTCAACCAGGACCGCATCTATGGTACTGATAAGGAAGAACAGCATCGATTGAAAATCCTTTGGCTGAAAGAAGATTACCTGAAAATCTTCGACAGCATTTTCGATCGTCTTGACGGCTATACTGATCCAGCCCAACGGTTTATAAAAAGATATACACTTCAAAGTCTGCTTGGAACGTATATACCGGAAGTGAAAGACAGACAAAAGAAGTGGTTTCTGCATCTGATTGATGTCAATGCAATGGATGCGGATAGAATATGGCTAGTGTTCTTTCTAACGGAAGAGCTTGATGATGCATTCAGAATAGAGATGTTTGAACGTTTTCTTTCTCTGAATTCTGATTTTCAGGTATTTCAGAAGCTTTCTCTATTACCACACATGGTGGAAACCACTGACTCCTTTGTGCCAGTGTACGAAAAACAGAAGAAATTTCTAAGCAGACTTTTGGATTTGAAGGTGATGAGTGATATCCGATACCTGGAACATAGGAAATGGATTAAAGATTCAATCGATAGTAAAGATCGTGAAATTCAGGAAGAGAAGAAAAAAGATGTCAGGCAAGTGTTTTCTTGAGGTGATTGCATGAATGAGAAACTTAGATTTACATCTCTAGAGGCAATCTACTCATTAAATGGATGCTTAGATGGTCCTTATAAAACAAGCCTCCAGATCCATAAGCTGATCAAAGATAACAATGAACAGCCAAAAGACATTGCTTTCACTGTGATGATTGAGCAGTTCGGAAAGAGAAAGATAACAGTCTCATCTGAACCTACTGCTTACTGGCCGGTTTTTCTTGAATGTTTATACGACACGGAACGGCTGCTCATGGTGTTTGATGGTCAGTTTCTTCATCTTGATGACATTAAGTTCCCTTGTTCGAATAAATGCAATGAGAGAGATATCGAGCTGATAAAGAATCAGGTTTTTTCACAGCGTCTGAAATACTTCATGACAGATACTGGCATTACAGATATCAAAGCTAAGCTAGTGAATTTTCAGGATGTGGTTACAGATGATCTTTTTTCCAAGTGGCAGCAGTTACTGGATGAACTTGGAATAATTCATCAGATGTATTTGTATAGTATTTGTAAGTCAGAAATGCCTATTGATATACGTGCTGCATTTATAGTTGAAATGGCAGAACCGCTTCTGGAATTATTGCAGATTTACAATGTCATTGACCACAGAAAGTATCCGCATTTAAAGGATAAGCTGAAAGCGGTTGTTGATTGCTATGGAAAAGACATCTTTTCTGATGAAATGAAGAATTGGTATGATGATTTTTTACAATCTGCTGTTAATACTCGCGTGAATATTATGCATGTCAAGCGAGAACAGAGGACACAGGCATTTGGTGGAAAACAGTGTGCAGCATTCATGAAGAAATTCAGTCTGATGTACAGAGTAATTCTTCTTGATTTGATGGGTGCTGAAAGAAAAATATTTTGTGACAGAATGGTTGATATCTCTAGTGCAATCAACACATGGATGAGTAAGAAAGATATTTATCTGAGCTAAGGACTCGATAAAATGAGTGCAAACAGGGTTGTGTTCCTGTAAGTTATAAGGGTGGGAGGCTATAAGATGAAAACCGTTGGGATTTTGACTTTTCATAAATCGATAAATTATGGATCAGTATTACAATGCTGGGCATTAAAAGACATATTAGAAAAACATGGATATGATGTTGAAGTTTTAGATTATGAACCTAGTGTGTATCAGAGTATGTATGGCGTGTATTCACACGGAAAATTTAAGCATAATTTAAATGTTCTTCCTGTAGCACATGATTGCAAAAATCAAATAAAAAAATTCAGTGAATTTAGAAACAAGTATTTAAATCTTTCCGATAATCAATATTTTTATGATACTGATTTTTCTCCTTTGAAAAAGTATGATGCTTTAGTATGCGGCAGTGATCAGATATGGAATTTAAGAGCACAGGATTGTGAGCCCTTTTATTTTGCACCGATAAAGACGGATGGTAGGAAGATTGCATATGCAATCAGTAGCAATGATACGACTTATGATGAGCCAAAAGCTACAAATCAATTAAGAGACTGGATTCTTGATTTTGATTATTTGTCTGAGAGAGAAGAAGACGGAGCAAAAAAACTCGAAGCTTTTCTTGATCATAAGAAAAGGGTTGATGTTAACCTGGATCCGACTCTTCTTCACAGAAAAGAGGATTTTGATGCGATTGCTTCTCCCAGAATAGAAAAAAAGCCATATATTTTTCTTTATAATGTTTGGTCAACCAACGATGGATTTGAAGCGGCGAGGCGTCTGTCTAAGAGATTAAATATGCCGGTATATACTGGATTTATGGCGAGAACCTTTAAAGCAATTGTCAAAGTAACGTCTAAAGGAATACACGTTGAAAGAAAATACACTTCTCCATCAGACTATATTTCTTTGATAAAGTATGCTGATTGGGTTGTAACTGATTCTTTTCATGGCACTGCTTTCTCCCTGATTTTCGAAAAAAATTTTATTTCAGTGAATAGTCTCAGAGATAATGGCAACTTAAAAAATGATAGCAGGCTGATGAATATACTGAATGAAGTTGGTTTAATTGACCGTTATGTTCCTGTCAGTGGTATTGATTTATTTGACATCAATAAGACTATTGATTATAAGGCGGTAACGACAAAACGATTAGAAATGGCAAATATGTCTATTAATAGGTTGATTGATGCAATAGAGGGAAAATTAAATAGCTGATGAAGATAGAACGTAAGAAAAATGCTGCAAGAAATGTTGCCTTTGGAATTATATTGAGGGTATATAACATGATCCTTCCGTTTATTATGAGAACGGTCATGATTTATACACTCGGTGTCGAATATCTTGGCTTAAACAGTTTGTTTACTTCAATTCTGCAAGTGCTGAATCTGGCTGAATTAGGTGTAGGCAGTGCAATGGTTTTTTCCATGTATAAGCCAATTGCAGAAGATGATAAGGATCAGATTAATGCATTAATCAAGCTTTATCGTTATTATTATAGAATTATTGGTGCTGTTGTTCTTGTGGCCGGTCTTGTGATTCTTCCTTTCATTCCGAAGTTGATTTCAGGGGATGTACCAGCTGATATTAATGTTTATGTTCTTTATTTCTTAAATCTCCTTGCAACTGTATTTACGTACTGGTTGTTTGCATATCGGAATAGTATTTTGAATGCATATCAGCGAACGGATGTCATCAGCAAGATCACCTTGATTACGAATACAATTCAATATGGTATCCAGATTGCTGTATTATATTTACTGAAAAATTATTATTTGTATGTTATTGCAATTCTTGCAACACAGATCCTGAATAATATTCTTACAGCTATCATTTCAAAGAAAATGTATCCTGAATATGATCCCAAGGGTGATTTGCCAAAAGAAGAAATTAGATCAATTAATCAGAGAGTGAAAGACGTTTTCACTTCGAAAGTTGGCGGAACAATATTAAATTCTGCAGATACTATTGTTATATCAGCCTTTCTTGGATTAAGAGCATTAGCTATTTATCAGAATTATTATTATATTATGAGTGCTGTAATGGCAATTTTTAGTATTTTCTTCAGTTCCCTTACAGCGGGTATTGGTAATAGTTTGATCACTGAAAGTAAGGAGAAAAATTATAAGGATTATCGAAAAGTTACATTGATGACTTTTATTGGCATGGCAATTTGTATGTCTGAGATGCTTTCCTTATATCAGCCATTTATGAAAATCTGGGTTGGCGAAAAGCTGATGTTAGGATTCCCGATGGTCGTTCTTTTCTGCGTATATTTCTTTTGTGTTGAGTATGTAATGCTGGCAAGTGCGTATAAGGATGCCGCAGGAATCTGGCATGAAGATCGATTCAGGCCTTTGATTTCTGGTTTGGCAAATCTTGCAATGAACATTGCTATGGTTCATTTTTGGGGATTATATGGTATTATCATTTCGACAATTCTAAGCTCAGGTCTTATCAGTGCCCCTTGGATTACACACAATCTATTTTCGTTGATATTCAAAGGAAAATTTAAGAATTATTTGCCAAAGCTAATTTATGAAACTGTTATGGTGATACTGACTATGGTGATTTCATTTATTATTGGCAATTTTATTCCTGCGTCTAATATTGCTCTTCTTCTTGTTAGAGCTGTAGTAGTATTAATTGTATCAAGTGCTGTTATTTTTCTTATGACATATAAGATGCCTGAATTCCAGAGCTTGAAGCAAATGGCACGTAGTTTTATAAAGAGGAGATAATCATGGATGCATTAAATACAGTTTGTGAAGTCAACCAGTGTGCAGGATGTATGGCATGTGTTGATATTTGCCCAAAATCTTGCATTTCTATTAAAGATGATATAGAGCATATGAATGCAGTTATTGATGAGAATGCCTGCATTCATTGTAATGCTTGTCACCGTGTTTGCCAGAAAAATCATCCTGCTGAATTACAAAAGCCTATTGCATGGTATCAAGGCTGGGCAGTCGATGAAATTAGAAATCAGAGTTCTTCTGGCGGATTTGCATCTGCGATACAAATTGCATTTATCAAAAACGGCGGAGTGGTTGCATCATGCAAATTAGTTGATGGAGATTATAAATTTATCATTGCCAGAACTATTGATGAATTGTCAGGCTTTGCAGGATCAAAATATGTAAAGAGCAATCCTGTTGGTATTTATAAAAAAGTAAGAGAAGAGCTCCGTAAAGGGAATAAAGTGCTGTTTATAGGCCTTCCTTGCCAGGTATCAGCAATGAAAAACTTTATTGGCAATTCTCTGGGAAAAAATCTGTATTCTATCGATCTCATCTGTCATGGAACGCCATCAATAAAGCTGTTCAGAATGGCACTTAATGAATATGGATACGATCTAAAGAAATGTAAGTACGTGTATTTCCGCAGGAATGGTAATTTTGCAGTGCGTACAGATCTAAAGAAAATAGTTCCAGAAAGATGCCATGATTTTTATACGCAAGCTTTTTTGCAGGGGATAGATTATACAGAGAATTGCTATTCATGTCATTATGCAACAGATCACAGAGTAGGAGACTTGATGCTTGGCGATTCCTGGGGATCAGAACTTCATGATGAAGAACAAAATGGGATTTCTCTTGCTCTTGTTCAAAATGAAAAGGGTAATGAGTTGTTATCTCTTTCAGGTGTTACACTTAAGCCAGTGGATCTAGAAAACGCGAAAATTCCTAATACACAGCTTCGCCATCCTACTCCTAAATCTCCAGAGCATGATGTATTTTTCCAAAAGATTGCAAAGGGGAAATCCTTTAGAAGTTCTGTGACAGCAGTATGGCCAAAGTTCTGTATGAAGGAAAATCTCAAATTATTTTTGATAAATGCCCAATCATTTCCGGGGGGGGACGCTAAATAGCGGATATCATATTGGTGTCATTTTACAAGCAGATCATGATTGATTTATGTCATTGCGAACTGGTGAAAGTGGATTTATTTGCTGAATTGACACATTCAGACAGATTATATGACAATTGTTCTATTCTTCCTTAGTAAGGTATGATATTACGCATGAAAGAAAGAGTTGATGAGTTTGAATACCTTGCTGTAGACATCGGTACTTTGGCCGCATGAAGCCGGATCGGGTGGTACCAGTAATCTGGTACATTGGTACTGCTCTAAGAGATGTTGCGTTACGGAAAAATGAAAGCCCATGCCGTTTGACATGGACTTTCTGGGTTTGATGCTTTTGCTAGAAAGAATACTTGATCTGGTCTTTGTATTCTTACTAGAGAAAGAAGCAAAAAACACAGAAAGGGGCTATAACAGTTGAATAAGCTGTTACAGCTCTTTTTTTCTATTATGAAATCAGGAAGAATCCAGTCCTGATTGAGCTGTCATGAGCATATGAATCTACAATGGTAAGGTCAGGATTACCTGGGTGTATTCCTGGCCTTTCCTGCGTATAGGCATATACCGGAAAGGTCTGGGTAAAAGTAAGGACGCCTCTTTTTTTAAGCTATCGTACGATAAGCCAGTCATAAAAAACGTCCTGCTTCCCTTTTGTGATATAGCCAGCTTAATCAAAATGTGCAGCCGGAAGTATTCAGGCATGCCGTATCTAATCCAGAAAAATCAGCTTTCGCAAAGGTTCAGGGAAGCTTTACCGCAGACATTTATGCCAGAGGAGGCTCTTTTATGGACGGACCAATTATCACGGTAGATGTCTCAAAAGGCAGCTGCCACTATCAGCCGTGGCTGACAGCAGGCCATTCCCTGCGGAAGCCGAAAGTGCTGAACGATACGAAAGATGGCTTTGAAGCATTGTCTGAAACCATTGAGATGGTGAAGGAGAAGAGCGAAGCTGATACAGTCCCGGTAGTATTCGAGGCGACCGGCGTCTACCATCGCTGCCCCCAGAAATATCTTAATGACATCGAAAATCCTTACATCATCGTTCTGCCGCTGCTGTCTGCAGCTTATCGGAAGACGAACCTTCATGGTAATAAGACAGACAATGCGGACTGTGCCCATATCGCCAAAGTGTATTACCAGGAAGAACATCTGAAGTGCCATCAGAATGAATCGGATACGTATGCACGTCTGCGTGCAAAGAATCGCATGTATGAGAGCGAATTGAAGATCCTGCAGCAGCGGAAATGCACGTTCCGGGCAATGCTGGATGTGATCTATCCGCGCATGGATAAGTGTTTCAAAGGGCATGCAAGCCTTTACGATTCGGTTCCGATGGAAGTGCTGAAGAAATATCCGCATCCATCATTACTTCTCAGGCACGAGGAGGAAACCATTGTGAAAGCGATCCAGGAGCCCGCAGGTCATAAGAAAGGCTTCACTGAAAATATCGTTCACAAGATGTATCAGTGTGCAGAGGAATGTTATTCCGGCGTGGATGCGGACAGTTTGGAAGTACAGCAGTTTCCTCAGATGATCAATGAACTCATGGAGCAGATGGAGCTCTGCAATACATACCTTGAGGAACTGATCGAAGATGCCAGTAAGCTTCCTTCCTTTGCGATTCTGCTCAGTATTCCTGGAATTGGCAGGAACATCGCGGCACGGATCATCGCGGAAATCGGCGATGTCACCCGGTTCAGGAATGCGCGAGGCATCGTAGCATATGCAGGGCTGAATCCGAAAATCAATCAGTCAGGTGAGAAGGATGGGACCCACCTGGCTATATCCAAGAAAGGAAACAGACATCTGAGGTGTCTTGTTTATCTGGCAGTCACGTGCAACTACAGGCTGAAAAAGGGAGATTCTATCTATCAGTTCAACCAAAAGAAAAGGCAGCAGGCTGTCTCACCATTGAAGCCCAAAGCTGCCAATATCGCTGCGGCGGATAAACTATTGGTAGTAATTTATTCGCTTATGAAGAACGGCTCAACTTTCCGTTCCTAAGCAGATTATAGAACGAATTTTCAAAACCGGGGAGACTGTCTCCTCTTTTCGTGGTGGCTGATCACAAAAATTTTGAATCTTATGAATTTATCGAAGAAATCTCCGAAAAAGGGCTTGATTTAAGTTATCAAATTTTTGTACCAATACCCATCCCTACGCGATTTTAGAAGAGCACACTACGCAACAAAAAAAGGCCGAAAATTCGGCTCTACGTGATTTTACAGGGGCACCCTAACCCGACGGTATTTTAAAGTGCCTATATATTAATAGTGATCTTTTATATTCACTTATTACAATTGTCGGAACATTTCTTGTTTCAGTAATCTGTAATACTATATGGAAAGAGCTAAAGAATCTTCTGTGAGTATTTAGAGAATTTAACATGCACTTGCATGCCGCAACATAGAATTGATCAGTACAAACTCAATTGCCGTTTAATTGAGGGACCAAAAACAAAATTTGGATCATTGAGAACGGTTTGCATTTTTGCTATATTGAAATTGTAAAAGAAGGAGGGCTATCATGTACAAAGCAGAACAAGTGGCTGGTTATATCGTAAAGAAATGCGTTAGTGATGGCCAGCCTATCAGTAATCTTCAATTACAGAAGATTTTATATTATGTTCAATTGAGTTTTCTTAAAGCAAGTGGGCCATTATTTGAGGATGATTTTGAAGCATGGCAATTTGGACCTGTTGTTCCCGCTGTGTACTATAAATATAGCGCGTATGGTTCAATGCCGATTGACATTTTCGAATCAAAATATCATTTAGATTCTGATTCAATGGAGATGATCGACCCCATTGTTGATGAGAAGAGAGAACTAAACCCTTGGGATCTTGTCAAAGAAACGCACAGGAATGGTGGTGCCTGGGATCGGATTTTTCAGCATGGAAAAGGAAATCGTCAAGTAATTCCAAAGCAGCTTATCAAAACAGCAGGATAATCATTAATGGACATTAGCAAGGAAGAGCAGCAGCGAAGACAGTTTAAAGACATCTTATTTGATCTTTCGAAAAATCAAAGCATGCTTCAAGATAAAGGAAAAAGAGCAGAGATGTATCGAAGGCTGGAAAATTTGTATTATAGCAAAGACTCCAGTAAGAAATTCCGGCATTATTATTCGGATATATTTCAGGTCTTAGATGAGATAAACCAGCATCCTGAGAAGGGTAACAGGAACTTTCTTGGACAGAATTTAGATGTTTTACGGCAGGGCTATCAAGCAAAAAACATAAATGATAATGGCGGTTTGATAGATATTAGTGATTCGATTCGTAAGTTATATGATCATGTTAATCTTGAAATAGCTAGAATGGATTATTCTGATGCTGGCGATTGGCGGATTTCTCAAGAAGAAAAATTACAGAAGGTTCGAGCCCGCATTTCAGAATTAAATGATAATGTGGCACAATCCACAGAAAAGATGGATAACGCCTCAAAGGAATATATTGCGATTTTAGGAATATTTGCTTCAATTATCGTAACTTTTATTGGAGGTATTACTTTTTCAACATCTATTCTTGGAGCAATAAATCTAGCATCCGATTACCGTGTATCTTTGCTGGCTGTACTTATGGGACTTGTTCTTATCAATGTTCTGTACGGGTTATTTACTTATGTTGATAGATTGGTAAATGGACCGAAGCAGCGCAGCATTAAACCATTAATCATTGCAAATGCTATTTTCATAGGATTACTCATTTTGATAATATTTGGCTGGGCAAGGGGGTTAGTTGAAATTAGAAATGCCCATTTGCCACAATAGCCATGTAAGATATCGAGAAGAATTGTATAGCAGATAGTATTTAACTCAAGACGATAGTGTTTGTAGTCTTGTTAATAAGATTTCCTAGACAAACCTCATTGCCTTATTGTTCTTATGTAATTCAAATCATGAGATGACCACAGGAAATAAAGAAAATGTTTGGAAAGAAGTTTGTGATATATATTACCATATTGATCACAATAATTAGTGGCGTGGTTGCGGCAGAGGTATATCCAACTGCTTCATTTGTTTATGATGTAGCAATGGCTTGCTTTGGATCTGCTTTTATTGGATGTATCATGACTTTCTTGGAATACTTTGCTGTACGAAGAAGCAGCATGGAGTTCTTTATGGAAGAGACTCGTAAAGTTGCTGCAGCTTTTTCCAAGGTTCCAATTGTTGCATTTTCAGCACCAAGAAAGCTGGTGTTAAATGCGCTTGCAGAAGAATGGGCTAACGCATCAGATCTTTTTGCTGAAAGTGAAAAGAAGTGCGATGCGAAAAATGCGTTGATTGAATGGCTCAAGTCTTTTTATCGATCGGATATGAGTGAGATAATATCTCAAGAAGAGCTGGATAAAGATTACCAGCAGCTGATAACTGATGCGAAAAGCAGCATTGAAAAATCTGCGAAAGCGTATATTGCATTATGAGACTATGATACTAATCCTCTATCGGATGCGTATGGAGCATTAGACTTTGTTCTAGGAAATAAATACCGACAGAAGGTATATGAAGGAATTTATAAACCTTTGGCGGATGTAGATAAGAAAATATGTCGTGAGTCATATCATTTTCAGGAATATTTCAAAGCTCGTAATGGAAATCTTCCAGTTATTACTGATAAAGTTCTTGAAGTTCAGGATCAGATTTTTGAAGCAAAAGAAAGCGATTCAGATGCATATTGGAATATTTGCGTATATAAAAAACTTCTTTTTTGTGTGTCAATGAATTTAGATGAATTTTGGAATAAGACCTATTTCAAGCATGAAAAAATTTCAATGAAGTATGCAGATTTAATAGTGTTAAGTAACTGTAGATATCGTGCAGTTTATGGAGGGAGCAATGGAATACTATCTTCTGAAATACTTTGCAAAGAAGAAATATTTGAATGATTTTCTTGATGGTCATTTGTATATGAATACTCTTCATTACTTCTGGGATGAAGATGCGTTTGAAGAAATGATCAAGAATCAAGCTAGTGGTTCTGGAGATGGAATACCTGTAAATCGTCTGCCAATGTTACAGGAGGATATGATGGAAGGTACACTTGGAATGTATAAATCCGAGAAACTGATGCATATCTTCAAAGATTATTCTCTATGTGATGGAATCCTGCGCTCTGTCGGTATGGGATATCTGAACATTCTATGCTTTTATAAGCTCTATTTTGATGTAATAGATAGATTCGATGGTGTAAAAGGGATTGATTATCATCCTTCTTCTGAAATGAATACATTTGGTGATTATGTTGCATTCATCCTGAATCCAAGTGAATTGAGTACTCGAATCGGAAATGCTGCTCGAAAAGAATGTTATCGTTATCACGCTCAGAGCGTACGGTATTATGCGCTAGAAAAGAATGGAGAAATTTCAGATGTCTTTCATCGACACAATATTCTTGTAAGAACGGATGCGGTATTTGATATATCAGAACTGTTGCAAAAAGGGCTTATTACAAAGTATAGGGATTGTTTCCAGAAAACTGAAATGTATCAGAATCAGAATGAATGGCGAGTAGCTTTATACAGAGGCGAGAGAAATACCGATGCATATACACTGAATGTTGGAAGTCTACGGGACATTGTATATTGGGATAGAAGAGACAATTTTGATAAAGCATTGACCAAGGCTATATCGATGGGAATGCGCCCAGGAGATCATCATGCTTACGGAAATATCAGCAGACAGGAATTGTGGGACGATTTAATGAAGCTTGGTGACAACAAAGCAGTGATAATGACATTTATTGGATGAATGTTACTGCTTTGCTGAAATGTCCATCATCTGCTCTTTTCAGTTGTCATTAATCTGCTCGGGTTTCTGTCACTATTATTTTGCAATCATTATTTGTTCTCATTGTCAAGGTGCTGCAGCTTTAGCAGAATCAATGCAAAGTTATATGACAGCCATTGGATATTGTTAGAGCCGGGCGGAATGGGCCATTTTGCGCCGGGAGAAAACGGCCAATTTCAGCCGAAAGAAAAGGGCCAATACGCCAAGCCCATTCATTTCAAATGTCTAATTCTGTAAATTGTTAATCAATT
>NZ_JALBUR010000021.1:0-35015 GCF_033971865.1 Grylomicrobium aquisgranense
AGATAAAGAATTCAGGAAATTCTGATTAACGAGCATATCATCACCTCAACTGAAGTCATGATAAGTTATAGATATTAACTTGATGTACTTGTTCGGGTACATCAACTATTTATTTGAAAATAGCGTTGTAAGAAAAAATTTGTAAGAAAAAAGCGGATGATTACTCATCCGCTTGCAGTGGAGCTAAGGAGGATCGAACTCCTGACCCCCTGCTTGCAAAGCAGGTGCTCTCCCAGCTGAGCTATAACCCCATACGATGAAGTGGGCCTGAATGGACTTGAACCAACGACCTCACCCTTATCAGGGGTGCGCTCTAACCACCTGAGCTACAGGCCCATATCTCATCGAATGCTTGTCTATAATACCAACGGCTGCATATTCTGTCAATAATAATTTTCACGAATTTTACTTGGCCACTTTTTCTCTGCAGGATTGTCTTTTGCTGGAAGTGTCCAGGATCTGTCAGGACCGTGATAGGCATGCATGCGGTTGAGAGGACATGACGATTGTGGTAGAGTAATACCCATTCAGGAGGATGTATGAACAGCTTTATTAACTGGTTCATGTCCACGGTTGGACAGCATATTTCAGCGGAATGGTCAGTCTTTCTTGTGTCGATGTTTCCACTGGTGGAGGAGCGCGGCGGGCTGATTGTTGCCAGACTGCTGAATATTCCGCTCTGGAAGGCAGTAATCTTCTGCGTGGCTGGCAATATTCTGCCAATTCCTTTTATTCTTCTTTTGCTGAAGAAACTTCTTCATTTTATGGCGGATCACCATATGGGAAGGCTGGCAGACTGGCTGGAAGCCAAGGCTGCCAAAAACAAGCCGAAAATTGACAAGTATGGCTTCTGGGGACTGATGCTGTTTGTTGGCATTCCGCTGCCTGGCACAGGTGCATGGACGGGTTCTCTGGTTGCGTCTGTTTTTGATATGGATATGAAGAAGGCAAGTCTTTCTATTCTGCTTGGCGTCTTTCTGGCAGCGGTGATCATGTCACTGGTGTCCTATGGTGTTCTTGGTTCGTTCCTTTCCTGAAGGAACTTTTTTGTCTGGAGGCAAAGTAATGTTTATCAAGATTGAAAAGATCCATGTTCTGGCACCGGAGGACTGCGGCATACAGGATGTTTTGGTATGCAATGACCGGATTGTCAGAGTGGACAGGCAGATTGATTTTTCCTGGGACAGAGATGGTCTGATCGTGATTGACGGACGTGGGAAGCTGCTTGTGCCTGGCTTTATTGACCAGCATGTGCATATTATCGGAGGCGGCGGGGAAGATGGTTTTGCGTCTTTGATTCCGCCGCTGCAGATGACGGACTGCATCCGCTATGGGGTGACGTCTGTTGTCGGCCTTCTTGGCACTGACAGCAATGCCAAAAGTGTACAGGAACTTGTCGCCAGGACAAAGGCATTGCGGGAAGAGGGCATGAGCGCATGGTGCCTGACCGGCTCCTATGCATATCCCAGTACGACACTTACCGGATCGGTCGCAAAGGACATTGCATTTGTCAGTGAGATCATCGGTGTCAAGATTGCCATCAGTGACCATCGTTCTTCCAATGTCAGCAGGGAAGAGCTTGCCCGTCTGGCTTCACAGGCAAGAACGGCAGGCCTGCTGGCAAAGAAGCCGGGTATTGTGCATATGCATACGGGACGTGGGAAGAAGGGATACAGTGATGTGCTGGACATTGTTCATCATACGGATATTCCGATCAGTCAGTTCCGGCCAACACATGTGGCCAATGCTTACCAGGATGCCCTGCAGTTTGCCAGTGAGGGCGGCTATATTGACTTTACCAGCGGCAATGATACTGCCGGCACTGCCCATCTGATGGCCCAGGCGCGTGAGAAGGTGCCATGGGACAGGGTTACGCTTTCTTCTGATTCCAATGGCAGTTTTCCGGTTTGGAGTGAGGACAAGAAGCTGATTGGCATGGGCATAGGAAAGATGGAGACGCTGTTTGATACAATACGTCATCTGGCCATTGATGAGCATCTTCCTCTTTCTGAAGCCCTGAAGCCAATTACCAGCACGGTTGCCGGGGCACTTGGCTTTTATCCGCACAAGGGATGCATCAATGCAGATGCAGATGCAGATCTTGTCATATTAAAAGATGATCTTTCTCTTGACAGTGTGATTGCAAGAGGAAAGATCATGATGCAGGATGGCATAGTGACAGCAAAGAACTATTATCAGGGTCTCTAAGCGTGGGCAAGCGCGCGCAGCTTTTCACGGTCAGTGACGAGCAGCTTTCCGCGCCCCAGCCGTTTCACAGCACCTGCTTTTTCAAACTTTGCAATGACGCGGGATACAGTTTCTGGACGCAGACTGATGGAGGCGGCAATATCTTCCAGCTTGAGTTCAATCTCTTTGCCAATGCAGCGGGCATCCCGGAACAGCAGAAACTGTCCTACCCGGTCATCCATGGCATGCAGGGACAGCAGGTATGCCTTCTCATTGGCATCCTGCAGTTCAGTTGACAGCATTTCTATCAGATACAATGCTGTGGTAGGGTGTGCGACCAGCGTTGACAGGAAATCTTCACGCTGGATCAGACAGAGAGAGACATCGGTGAGAGCAACGACATCGTAGTGATAGATGTGATCTTCCAGAAACATGCCGTGCCAGATTGCCTGACCGTCATGAAGGACATCCAGAATATGCTCTTCACCGTTTGTGTCAATCCGTCTCGTTTTGACTTTACCGCTGCGGATGATCAGAATGGCATTGATTTCGCTGTTCTCTTCTGCCAGAATGGTCCCTTTGGGACGCTGTATATGCCTGGCATTTTCAACCAGAAATGCCTGATCTTCTTCTGGCAGCTTCTGAAACAGCCGGATGGAATGTGTGCAGTACTCATTTTTTGCCCGATAGGGGCATTCATGGTCAATATCCATATAATAAGTATAAGTAAAACAAAATGAAGCATCAAACAAAATGGACAGTCAGAAAAAAAGAAAAGCCCTGAGACAAGGGCTTTGTGAGGTGCCGACTATCGGAATCGAACCAACGACCTACTCATTACGAATGAGTTGCTCTACCAACTGAGCTAAGTCGGCAAATGACAGCTTTGATATTATAATCTAGGAGAATGTTGTTTTCAACGTGAAAGGGAGGAAAAGGAATGCGAATACTGATCATTCGTCATGGGGAACCGGATTATGCACATGATTGCCTGACAGAAAAGGGATGGCGTGAGGCACAGTATCTGGCCAAACGGCTTGCGAAGGAACAGATTGACTGGTTCTATGTGTCACCGATGGGCAGGGCACAACAGACAGCTTCCTGTACATTGCAGGCAATGAATCGTGAAGCGGAAACGCTGGACTGGCTGCGGGAGTTTCAGGTACCGGTGATTCATACGGGCGATACGGTACCAACCCGTCCGTGGGACTGGATCCCATCGGTATGGGTGAAGGATGAGCGCTTCTTTGACAAGGAATGCTGGACGCAGAACCCTGCTTTTGAGCAGGCTGATCTGAAGGAAAAGTATGATCATGTGATTGCATGTTTTGATGCGCTTCTGGAAAAGCATGGCTATCGGCGGGACGGCTATCTGTATGATGCTGTTGACAGCAGTCATGAGACGATTGCACTGTTCTGCCATTTTGGGCTGGAGTGTGTTCTGCTCAGCCATTTGCTGAATGTTTCACCGATGGTCCTGTGGCATGGCTTTTGTGCTGCGCCAACGAGTGTGACGGAAGTATGGACGGAGGAACGCGAACAGGGAACGGCATCGTTCCGGATCAGCAAGTTCGGGGACATTTCTCATTTGTATGTGCATGGTGAACAGCCTTCTTTTATGGCACGCTATTGTGAATGCTATGGGGATGTGCAGGAGCACTGACACATGTCTTGTATGCGTCTGCGGCGTGTGATACTGTAAGTCAGCGATGATAAAGGGGATACAGAATGAATGCAAAGAAGCTGAAAGCATTGCTTACGATTGACTATGCCGGAGTACAGGGATTTTATTCGACAATGTATGCTGGCATTGGTGCTTTTGTTTCGGTGTTTCTGCTGGCCAATGGCTTTTCCAATACGGAGGTTGGCCTGGTTATGTCCGGGGCAAATCTGTTAACGGTTCTGTTTTCACCGGGGCTTGCCGATTTCGCTGACAGGACAAAAAAGATTACACTGACCCAGCTGATCTCTCTTTTTTCTTTTCTGACTGGTCTGATGTGCATCATTCTGATGGTGCTGCGCGGTCACACTGTGGCATTGTTTGTCTGCTATATGCTTGCCCTTGTCTTTGATCTGGTGATGCCGCCGCTTGTCAATGCCCTCGTCTTTCAGATTGAAAGCTACGGCATTCATCTGAATTTTGGTCTGTGCCGGGCGGCGGGCTCTCTTCTGTATGCCATTATGACGGCCGTACTTGGGGTGGTGACAGAGCGTATGGGCATCAATTCCATTCCCGGCTCTACCATTTTCTCGCTTGCCCTTTTGCTTGCCAGCCTGTTTCTGCTCAGACACCATATGGGTTTTCTGCATGGCAGCAAAACGGTTGAGAAAAAGGAGGAAGAACGCATCACCCTCAGAGATTTCATCAGAAACAACAAGGCATTCCTGGTTCTGAATATCGGCATCATGATCATGTATTACTACAACTATATTATCGGATCATTTATGCTGCAGATCATTACGCCTCTTGGAGGTACTGTAAAGGATATGGGCAATCTGTTTGCACTTGGTGCTGCCATGGAGATTCCTGCAATGGTGAGCTTTGACTGGCTGCGGAAGAAGGTTTCATCTGCCCGTGCCCTGCAGATTTCTATGGCTGGCTTCATGCTGAAGTCACTGCTTGTGCTGGCTGCTGGTAATGTTGCGCTTGTTTATGTATCACAGGCACTGTCATTTATTGCTTACGGACTGTTTTATCCGGCTATTGTACAGTACACCGGTGAAAGGATGAAAGCGGGAGAGGCGGTCAAAGGGCAGTCTATGTTTACGGTCATGATGACGGCTTCCGGCATTATTGCCAATGTCAGCGGAGGCATGGTTCTGGATGCTTTCGGACCGCACCTGCTTGTTCTGCTTTGCTTTGTGCTGTGCGTGACAGGCGGGACGATTGTACTTTTCATGAGCAGCAGGGTGCCTGTCAAAGCATGATGATGCTTTGCACACCTGCATGCTTTTTTATCTTTTTTCCGATGAAAGCCAGTGCAGGGTTTTCAGGATGATTTTTGGAGCTGGCATGGGGAGAGCAGGGCTGAGCTTAGAAAATGAATCTCTTTTTAAAGATATAGTCATGATGACAATAAATAATAGTCATGATGACTATACAAATGCATGGGCAGGTTGTATAACGGAACATGCTGAAAAGGAGAGGGATATATGGAAAAAGTAAGGGAATATCTTGCCAGCAAGGATATTGTGTTCTCAGCGGATCGCTATCTGATTGATGCGATGGGTGCTATGGCGAAAGGACTGTTTGCTTCACTGCTGATTGGTACGATTCTGTCTACGGCAGGAACACAGCTCCATCTTGGCTTTCTTTCGGATATTGGCGCCTATGCTTCAGGGGCTGCCGGGGCGGCCATGGCTGCTTCGATTGCGTTTGCACTGCATGCGCCGCAGCTTGTTCTGTTTACGATGGTGGGCGTTGGTGCAGCCGCCAATAAGCTGGGCGGCGCCGGCGGTCCTCTGGCTGTCTATATCATTGCTATTATTGCAACAGAATGCGGCAAGCTTGTCTCCGGCGAAACAAAAATTGACATTCTGGTCACGCCGGCAGTCACGCTGATTGTCGGTGCCGGCCTTAGCATGCTTTGGGCACCGGCAATCGGTGCTGCTGCTTCTTCACTTGGCTCCATCATCATGTGGGCAACGGAACAGCAGCCATTTGTTATGGGCATGATTGTAGCAGTAATCACCGGCATCGCTTTAACCCTGCCGATTTCTTCTGCAGCGATCTGTGCTGCGCTTTCTCTGACAGGGCTTGCCGGAGGTGCCGCAGTTGCCGGATGCTGTGCACAGATGATCGGCTTTGCCGTGATGTCTTTCCGTGAAAACGGCGTGGGCGGACTGGTATCCCAGGGCATTGGCACGAGCATGCTGCAGATGCCCAATATCATCAAAAATCCGCGGATCTGGCTGCCTCCGATCTTTGCCAGTGCCATCACTGGCCCACTGGCCACATGCGTGTTCCATCTGCAGAATAATGGACCTGCAGTTTCTTCCGGCATGGGTACCTGCGGCTTTGTCGGGCAGATCGGCATCTATTCCGGCTGGGTCAATGATATTGCCAATGGTGCAAAGACCGGCATTACCGGCATGGACTGGCTGGGAATGGTATTGATCTGCTTTGTTCTGCCGGCACTGCTGTCGGTGGTGTTCTGCCGCCTGGAAGAACATTTCGGCTGGATCAAAGACGGTGATATGAAGCTGCAGTAAGATGCGGATATCGCCATTGTTTCCGCTGCTGTTCAGACAGAGTTCACAAAGAGGGGTTACCATGGTTATGCAAACATGGAAGGAGTGAGTGACATGTCAGAAAGCAAAGACAACGAAAAGAACAATGCAGGTGAAGAAAGCAGGGATGCGTCATCTGCTGAAGAAGAAGTTTCATCATCTGCGGCATCGGAAAAGAAAAGTGCTGCACCGCAGAATACTGAAATAACAGAGCAGCAGAAGCAGGCTGACCAGGAAAGCAGGAAAGATCAAGCGGAATCAAAGCCGGATGATGTGAAGGCGGAATCACCGCAGCCTGCAAAACCTGCAAAGAAGAAAGGCAGCCACAGGAAGATCTGGCAGATTGCCGGTATCTGCGTGCTGTGCTTTGGCTGTGGCTTTCTGGGCGGTGTGACTGCCAATTATATAGGTCCTGGCCATGCGCAGAAGGAGACAGCTTCTTCTGACCGGGATGATCTGGAGAAGATCTTTGGCCAGCTGCCTGAGCAATGGGATGATGGTTCTGACAAGGCCCCGGCACAGAGTACCCAGGGTGCGGATGACGATCAGGATGATTCTGACAATCCGTTTGCGTCTCAGGCTGCTCTTGGCATTACGGTGCAGCAGGTACAGGCTTCGGATGATCAGGAAGGCGGTGTTTACGTTGTATCGATTGCCGATGGATCCAATGCGGCAGATGCCGGCGTCAAGGTTGGTGACCGCATTGTCAAAGCGGACAATACGGAGGTCACTGGTGTCAGCGCATTAGCAGAATATATCGCCGGCAAGGATGTTGGTGATACGGTAACACTGACTTTGAAGCGTGATGGTCAGGAAGTAACGGCGGATGTGACTCTGATTTCGAAGAACAGTGTTGCTTCGCAGGATAATCAGAAAGCCTGAAGAAGAAAGATGCATTGGCGGAAAGATGGTGTACAGCCATCTTTTTGTTTTCTTATAATTGACTGTGCAAGGAGGGAAAAGAGATGAGCGATGCGCTGCAGGAGTATCAGAAAGCCCGCCGGGAAGGAGAACGGGCTCTTCGGCACGGACATGGGCTGCCGGTACTGGATGAACTGGTGCATGGCACCTGCCGGCAGGTGCCGCTTGGCGTAATGGAAATTCCACTGTCACTGGTGGCGGGAACCGTAACGGCTATGCGGACGGTTTCATTTGCGGACAATTATATGCCAGTCATGGCAGAAAGTACTGAATTCGCCCGCAAATGGATGAATGTGTATCAGGTGCAGACGGAAGATGGCATTGACGATCCCGTTCAGGTCAGAGAATATCTTGGCCGCTTCTATGTGCAGGAGGGCAACAAGCGTGTGTCAGTGATGAAATATCTTGGCAATCCTTCCATCATGGCGGATGTCACCAGGGTGATGAGCGATCACATGCCGGCGGTCTATGAGGAGTTTCTGTCCTTCTACAGGGTCTGTCCGATCTACAATATCCAGTTTACAAAGGCCGGCAGCTATAAGCGTCTGGCGGCTCTGCTGGACAGGGATCTTGTGACGCCCTGGCCGGATGATCTGATTCATACTGTGCAGGGCGGCTTTTTCCGCTTTGAGAGTGTCTATCAGGAAATCAGGAGCGACAAGGTTTCTCTCTGCGCCAGTGATGCCTTTCTTCTGTATCTTCTGACCTATCAGTTTGACAGTCTTCTGGATTATTCCCGTTCTTCTGTTGCCCGCCGGATCATTGGCATGCAGAAAGAACTGATTCTGCGCTCAGAAGCGGATGCCGGCGTGCAGATGATGCCGGAAGATCCCAGACAGAAGCGCTTCAGCCTGCTGAATTTCAGCCCGGTTTACACTGAGAAAAATCCTCTGCAAGCAGCTTTTATCTATCCTGTCCGGCAGAATGACAGCGCGGTGTCTGATCATGAAATCGGCAGAATATATGTTGAAAATGTGTTTGAGGGCATTGTCAGAACGATGGTGTATGACGGCTGCAGCAGTGATGAACTGACGGAGGCAGCCTTTGCGGATGCGGCAGGAAAGGGAGCACAGGTGATCTTTACAACCAGCATTCTGCAGCGGACAGCTGCTCTTCGTCAGGCGATTCTGCATCCGGAAATCCAGGTATACAACTGTTCATTGTTTCTGGAGAATCATACGCTGCATTCATATGCTACCCGTGATTTTGAAGTGAAATTTCTGATGGGAGCGCTGGCTGGGCAGCTGAGTGAATCAGGCCGTATCGGCTATGTAGTGCCTTCGCCTGTCTATGGTACAGCTGCAGAGCTCAATGCGTTTGCCATCGGTGCCCAGATGATCAGGCCGGATGCGTCTGTCATGGCCATCTGGGCAGACCGCAGGGATGCGGACAGCAATGCCCTGCTTGCCCGGGAACATATTTCAATCTATGCAGCCAGGGATCTGATTTATCCTGACAATGATGAACCGGCATATGGGCTCTGCCGCAGAGAGGATGGCAAAGTGGTTCATCTGGCCGCGCCGGTGCGCAACTGGGGAGCTTTCTATGAAAAGCTGATCCGCGGCATTCTGGCGGGCGAAAAGCCCGGACGCAACAGTCAGTGGTGGGGTATCAGGTCCGGTGTGCTTGATCTGCACTGTTCTGATCAGCTGCCTCCTGCTTCTTTCCGGCTGGTGGATGCGCTGCGCTGCAGTCTGCGCCGGGATGATTTTTCAATCTTCAGCGGTTTGCTGAAGGACCAGGAAGGCAATGTCAGAAACAGTACAGGAAAGCTGGACGCAAAACAGATTCTGGAAATGGACTGGCTGTATGAGAATGTTGAGGGAAAGATGCCGGATATGCATGAATTTGATGAAGAGACGGCGGCGGAGATACGCCGGATGGAGGCACAATGAAACTGCTTCTGCTGGCAGATATTGAGGACAGGGGACTGTGGGACTATTGGGCACCGGAGAAAACAGCAGGTTATGATCTGATTGTATCCTGCGGTGATCTTTCACCGGATTATCTGGAGTTTCTTACCACCGTAGCCAATATTCCGCTGCTGTATGTGCGCGGCAATCACGATTCTCTCTATGATCATCATCCGCCGCTGGGCTGTATTGATATTGATGATACAGTTTATAACTTTCATGGCCTGCGGATTCTGGGACTGGGCGGATCCATGCGCTATCATGACGGTAAAGATATGTATACGGAAAAGCAGATGCATAAGCGCATCCGGCATCTGGAAGGCATGCTCAGGTTTACAGGAGGCTTTGATCTGTTTGTGAGCCACGCCCCATGTCTTGGCTTTGGGGATGGAAAGGATCCTGCCCACCGTGGTTTTGCCTGCTTCAATGATCTGCTGACAAGATGGGGGCCAAAGTACATGGTGTATGGCCATGTGCATGCCAGCTATGGCGCATCGTTCCAGCGTGAGATCATCCATCCGGCCGGTACGAAGCTGATCAATGCCTGCGGCCGCTATCCGCTTGTTCTGAGCGGCTCTGACTATCCGGCTGAGGGTAGAACCGGCAGCCTGTTTTATGATCTGTATATCCGGCGCACCCACCATCTGTCTGTGTAGGGACCAAAATAAAACAGCGGCTTCTTCCTGTGAGGGAAAAGGCCGCTGTTTTGCGTAACACATTCAGCTTACTGTGTAGTTGAGATCCCAGTTACCGGCATTGTCCAGCAGGATCCACAAAGAATAGGAACCAGCCGGCAGATCCACCGTCTTAGTGGTATCAAACGGGGTTGACTCATGAAAGACATTGGCGACGATTTTGCCATCACTGTCTACGACATCTGCGCGGTAAGTGCCGCTGCCCTCCATCTTTCCATAGACGGTAATGGAGGATGTGCAGGTAAAGTCAAACTTCTCAGTTGGCGTATAGTCTGCCTTTTTGCCGGCAGAAGAAGATGATGATGATGAAGAACTTGCCGTTGGTGTTGGCGTTGCTGCAACAACATCGGCATCTTTCTTCTCCACGTCGCCATCTTCCAGGATTTCAAACGTATAGGAGAAACTCTGGTTGGCTGTCTTTGCTGTTGAGGGATACTTGTAGGAGCCTTTGGCGGATGCTGTACTGCCGGACAGACTGAATTCTGTGGCAGTCATATCAGCATAGACCTGTGCCTTGGTGCCATAGGAAGCGTTGAGATCAGTGTTGATGATTTCCAGCATCTCCATTTTCTGAACATAGGTCAGCTCAGTTGGGGCTGGCGTCGGTGTTACACTCGGGGTGGGACTTGCCGCTATGGTTGGCTTTTCAATATCAGTTTTATGATCGCCGCAGCCTGTCAGAATCAAAAGGCAGGCACATACGGCCGCAAATGGGACCTTTTTCATGTGAATTCCTCCGTGCTTGGTACCGCCTAATGATACACCTGCACGGCATTCTTTTCATGGCAGACTTCCAAAGACTGCCTCTGACACCGGTTTCATGCCTGTACTCATGCAAAAAACCTTTTGCTGGAGGCACTTTCTGTATTAAGATAAAGGCACGGATACGCGGACAGAATACACAATGAGATACGGATATGCTGTTTTAGATGATGATGAAGTTTTTGAGACTTCGAAGAAATTGTTTTTTTCAAAAGTAGTTGATCTTGACCGCCTTTTTGTTGATGTGGGGTCATCACGGCAACAGATGGAGCAGATGCTTTCCCTTTTGTCGTGGTCTGATACCCTGATGATGCAGGGCTATGACTGCAGTGGTCTTTCCTCGGAGGAGATGCGTGATCTGCTGGGGAAGCTGCGTGAGCGTGGCGTTCCTTTCCTGTTTGCTCAGGGCAGGGGTGCCAGCCAGCCAAAGGAAGAGAAAAAGCGCGGCCGCAAGAGCAAGGAGCTGGATATGGCATTGTTTGCTCAGTTGTGCGAGCAGCTTGTAAATAAAGAGATTACCAAGAAAGAAATGGCTGCGATGCTTGGTATTGCATATGCAACCCTGCAGCGCCATCTGCTTGAAAATGGCATTGTGCAGTGAGCGATGGAGCAGGAGGGATAATTGATGGAAGAGAAAGAACCGGTATATGTGATAGGCCATGTGCATCCGGATACGGATGGACCATACACACTGCAGAAGGATATTCTGTCAGGGAAGATGCAGATTCTGCCAAAACTGATAAGAGTAATTGAGGAGTAATACGGACAGTATACCCTCTTTTTTGTCTGCAGTCTGCCAAAAGTCGTAAATTTGAATATTACGCGAATATCTGCTAGAATGCGGATATGGAAATGAAGAGATGGAAAAATGATCTGATCATGATTGCAGGTGCCTGCATTCTGTCTTTTGGCCTGTTCAATGTCCATCAGCAAAGTGGTATTACCGAGGGCGGAGAACTGGGAACAGAGCTGCTGCTGAACCATTGGTTCGGCATATCACCGTCCCTGACATCAGCCATCTTTGATACAGTGCTGTATCTTCTCGGTGCCTTTGTGCTTGGCCGCGGCTTTGTACGCAATGCTTTTCTCTCTACTGCCTCTTTCTCCCTGAGCTACCGTCTGTGGGAATGGGTGGGACCAGTGTTGCCGGATCTGTCTGACATGCCACTGGCAGCTGCAGTTCTTGGCGCTTTGTTTGTCGGCTTCGGATGCGGCATGGTGGTCAGAATCGGAGGTGCCTGTGGCGGGGATGATGTACTGGCACTGCTGCTGCACAGAAAGCTCCGGCTGCCACTGGGCAGATGTTACTTTCTGGCGGATGCTGTGGTACTGCTGCTTTCATTGAGCTATCTGCCGCGGACAAACATTCTGTTTTCATTCGTGACGGTTACCTTGTCTTCCTGGCTGGTAGGCAGGGTATCATCTTTCCGCATTCCAGAGGATCTTGTCCCGGATACGTGAAAAAAAGAGGATTAAAGGCCAGAAGAAAAAGACGCCTGCGCAGGGCGTCTTTCATTTTAACCATGGATTGGCCGGATCCGGATCGGTAGGATCCCATCCGCGGCTGGCACTGCTGACATCAATCTTTTGGAAGTCAGGCTTGCCAAAAGGGCCTGGATTGCCGGCATCATCATAGAATTCCACTGTAGTGCCCAGAGGACAGTTAACATAGATCCATCTGGCACTGGCAGCCTGCAGCCGCACACAGCCAAGAGAAGCACTTGTTCCCAGCTTGTTGTATTCCTCATACTCCAGATCATCCGGGCTTTCTGAGAAGTATGGCACGGAATGAAACAGGATGTCATCAACGATATCCGTCACATACTGGCCGCTGGCATTGTCAAACAGGGCTCTCCATCTGGACTGGCCATAGGTCTGATATGTGCCAAGCGGTGTATCAGGACCGGTAGAACAGATAAATGCTTTATAGGGCAGAGAATAGTTTCCCGATGCATCCCGGGCATATACTGTGACGGTATTGGCCGCCCGGTTGACTCTGATCAGGTAAGGATGATCATCAGAGGCAGGCGTGACAACAGTAACCTGATAGGAAGCTGAGGCGGTATTGCCGCTGGCATCAGATGCTTCCAGAGTGACCTGATAGGTACCTGGCTGACTGGCATTGACATCGGATGTGATCTGCCAATGGCTCTGATCAATTGGGCCATCAACAGCATCTGTGATCCCGGCAACATTCCCGGCAGGATTAAAGTCTGCTCCCTGGGCAATCTGCAGATTATCTGTTTTCAGTGCAATGACCGGGGCTGCAGTATCTTCGACAGTGAAGATTACGCTGCGCTTCTTCAGTATTTCGCGCCCATAACGGTCACTGCTGCGCAGGGAATAAACAACCGGATAGCTTCCTGTCTTATCTGTATTGACACTTCCGGAGACAGACAGCGTTCCTCCGGATGCCGTAACAGCATCATACAGTGAAACAGAATCTCCTGCTTCAATGACCAACTTTGACTGATCAATACGGAGTATCATGCTGTTTTCGGCTTCCCGGTAAGCTTTGTGGTGCTGTATTCTGACCACTGTCCACCGTCCCGCCAGCAACAGTACAATTGCCAGCAGAAGAAACAGGCAGATACGTGCAAATCTGTAAGTATTTTTCATCGCCATACGATGATAGCATGCAAATCAGAGCCCGTAAAAACAATTGCTGTTTGTGCTATGCTAACAGCAGACGGAGGATTGAACAGATGACATATCAGGAGTTGCTTGCAGAAGCACGGAAGAAAGTCGGGCCATACTGCCATGCATGCCCGGTCTGTGACGGCAGGGCATGCGGAAGTCAGATCCCAGGTCCGGGAGCCAAAGGCATGGGTGATACAGCTGTGCGTAATTTTCAGGCCTGGCAGAATATCAGAATCAATATGAATACAATCGGGGAGGGCAGGGAGCCTGATCCATCACTGACACTGTTTGGCCATAAGCTGAAATATCCCATTCTGGCAGGACCGGTCGGGGCAGTTAATCTGCATTATGGCGACAGTCTGAATGATGTTTCGTATAATGATATTCTTGTCTGTGCATGCCGGGATGCGGGCATTGCGGCATTTACCGGTGATGGCACGGATCCAAAGGTCATGGAAGCGGCTGCCCAGGCGATCCGCAATGCCGGAGGAATCGGCATTCCGACGGTGAAACCGTGGGATATGGAGACGATTGAAGAGAAAATGGCACTGGTGGAAGAGTCAGGTGCTTTTGCCATGGCAATGGATGTGGATGCGGCAGGTCTGCCGTTTCTGCAGGGCAAGAATCCCCCGGCCGGGCCAAAGACCATTTCCCAGCTTCGCCAGATTGCAGAACGTGCAGGCCGGCCGTTTATCATCAAGGGAATCATGACGGTCAGAGGCGCTCTTGCGGCCAAAGAGGCAGGCGCATCTGCGATTGTGGTATCCAATCATGGCGGCAGGGTGCTTGATCAGACACCTGCCACGGCGGAAGTGCTTGCACAGATCAGGGATGCCGCAGGCAAAGAGATGACAATACTTGTGGATGGCGGCATCCGTTCCGGCACAGATGTTTTCAAAGCGATTGCTTTGGGAGCAAATGGTGTTTTGATCGCAAGGCCATTTGTGACGGCGGTCTATGGCGGCGGCAAAGATGGGGTGGCTTTATATACCGAAAAGATTGGCAGAGAACTCGTGGATACGATGAAGATGTGCGGTGTTTCCAGGCTGGATGAAATTACCCGTGAATGTCTGTTCCGGCCATCTTCAGATTTTTTCCGCCTGTGAGCAAAGGATAGAAAACAGGGACAGATGAAAGCAGAGGCTTGATTGATGCGCCGCGCATACCCTGTCTATAACCAAAACCTCAATGTTTGCACAAAGTGGCGTAGGCTTAGGCGGGGAGCTTCACATTCTGGATTTCAGACTGACAGATGAGGAAATGGCACAGATTGCCAGGCTGAACAAGGGTTTCCGCTACTATACCAGAACAGAAGAAGCACTGGCGAGGTTTGCTTCGTGGAAGCCCGCATATGAAGCTGCCTGAGACGGCATTATTTCAGAATGAGACAAACTGCTTTGCATTCTGCTGCCTGCAGAATATGCAGAGCAGTTTTCTTGAGATTTCACATTTGTTGTCCAAACAACATAATTAGTCATTCCAAACTCCTATCATAATGATGTAAAAAAGTGAAGGAGTCATGAATATGGCAAAAGAAATAGATCTGACAAAGTCGGTATATGAGCTGACAAATGAATATCCGGAGCTGATTGATATTATGGCGCAGCTTGGTTTTTCAGAGATTGTCAATCCTATGGTGCGCAATTCTGCGGGCAGGCTGATGACAATTCCGAAGGGTGCCTCTATGAAGGGGATCGATATGGCAAAGGTTGTCGGTGTGCTGATGCAGAATGGTTTTACTCTGGCTGGTGAGATGCCGGATGTTGGGGTGGTACAGTCTGCAAAGAAGAATGAAGAAGGCAATGCTGAAAGTGTGGGAGAGAAAAACAGCGAAAACCGGATGTCCTTGTTGAAATCCTATCTGCAGAGGCTGGCCAGCGGTGAGGAGCTGGAAAGTGTACGCAAGGATTTTGTGGAGAATTTCAAGGATGTGGATGCGTCTGAAATCATGAAGGCGGAGCAGGAGCTGATCAGGGAAGGTACGCCGCTGAATCAGGTGCAGAAGTTGTGTGATGTGCATTCTGCGCTGTTTCATGGAGCAACCAGAGAAGAGAAGATTGCAAATGCGGAAAATGCTGTGCGGTCTTCCCTGGTTTCGGATGGGATGGACCGCAAGGCAAAGGCGGCTGCTCTTGAGGCAGTTCCAGGGCATCCTCTGTATACTTTCACAAAGGAAAATGATGCCCTGGGATCTTTGCTGGATGCTTATGACAGGGATCATGATGCTGCCGTTCTGGCAAAGATCCGGGATGTTTCTATCCACTATGCAAAGAAAGGGGATCTGCTCTATCCGCATCTGAAGGTGAAGTATGATGTGACGGGTCCTTCTGATGTCATGTGGACTGTGGATGATGAAATCAGGGATGAGCTTGGTGCTATTTGCCGGATTGACAATCATGATGATGCCTGGAACAGGCGTGTTGATGCGGTACTGACCAGAATCCGGGAAATGATCTACAAGGAGCAGAATATTCTGTTCCCGATTGCAGCAGAAAAGTTTTCCGTGGAGGACTGGATCGGTGTTTATCAGGGCAGCAGGGACTATGCATCATGCTTTGGCGTGAACAATGAGACATGGCTGCCTGGTGAGCAGAAAAAAGCTGCCTGTTCTTCGGATCATACGGATGATATTCAGCTTGGAGGCGGTCACATGAGTGCTGCCCAGCTGACGGCCATGCTGAATACGATTCCGATGGAAATCAGCTTTGTGGATGATGGGAATATCAATCGTTACTTCAATGAGGGATCGAAGCTGTTCAAACGTCCGGCCATGGCGATTGACCGTGAGGTATTTACCTGCCATCCTCCCAAGATTGAACCGATGGTGCGTGCGATCATCGATGATTTCAGATCCGGAGGCCAGGACAAGGTACAGATCTGGATGAACAAGAACGGCAGATCCGTACTGGTAAGTTATATGGCTGTGCGCGATCATGAGGGCAATTATGTTGGCACGATGGAACTTGTGCAGGACATGGAGTTTGCAAAAGAGCACTTTGCCCGCAGTGCAAAATAAATCAGAGTTATAGATGGTCTGGCATTTCATGCAGGATGAATTCATTCTTCCGGCAGGAAATCAGACCGTCTTTTTTCATTTTGGAAAGCTCAGCAGACATGGCACTGCGGTCAACCCCAAGATAATCCGCAAGCTGCTGGCGGTCAAAAGGAATGACAAAATGAGCGCTGCCATGGATCATGGCCTGCTCAGACAGATAGGAAAGCAGCTTTTCACGTAAGGATCTTGGCGCTGTATGCATCATCCGCTGAGACAGATTCAGGCTTTTTTTTGCCTGGATGGACAGCAGATTGTGGATCAGCCGGTTGTGAAAGGCACATCCATTCTGGCAGGTTGTCAACAGCTTATTCAAATTGATGAACAGGATTGTGCTTGGCTCACAGGCAACGACATCACAGAGCAGTTCTTTGCCAGGAATCGCTGCATAGTTTTCCCCGAAGATTTCGGCCTGACTGGCATGGCCAAAGATACGGCTCGTTCCCCAGTAGAAGTTGACGATGATATTGACACCGCCGGACTCAACCAGACCAATTTCCTGGATGGTGCTGCCTGCCCGCAGGATCGTTTCATTCTTGTCATAGGACTGCTCATGGGCATCCAGGCAGGAAAGCAGATGCGTGATTTCCTCTTTTCGGATGCCGTGGAACAGATTGGTGTTGGTCAGAAACATTTCATTCATAATATTCTCCATTTGTTGTCATAACAACATATATGTTGTGTATAGCATAGTATCCTGTTCACGTAAGGTCAACAGGAGGACCGGTAAGATGGAAAAATATGTCAATGGTGAAACACTGATTGGTGAGATTGTGGCAAAGTATCCGGCTTGTGTGGAGATTCTGATGGATGCCGGCATGCACTGTCTGGAGTGTGCTGCTGCTTCTGGTGAATCCCTTGAGGATGCCTGTGCAATGCACGGCCTGCCTTCTATGGTGATCGTCAATATGCTGAATGAGTCTATTGCTCTGCAGGAGAATGCCTGATATGAGCATGACGCTCGGACCCATTCATTACTGGCTGTATGGCAAGATTGCCAATCAGGAGGAATTGACAAAGTTTCTTGCTGAGGGGGCAAGGGAACAGGGAATGTCACTGGCTGTAAGCCGCTATACCAGAAATCTGCCGCCACTTGAAGAGATCATTGATCCCATGAATATCCACGGTTCTCTGCAGGCAGCCATCGATGATGCGGAAAAGCGGTATGCAGATCTTGTGCAGGATCTTTTAAAAATGCATGTGGATCCTGCGGATCTTGCCAACTGTGCGCAGGAATTTGGCAAAAAGCATCCCGTTACTGTGGATACACCGGAAGAAGTTTTCCGTGCCTTTGAGGATTTCTTCCTGGATGGGATGCCCTGCGATCATGTCAATCAGGTGAGTGACAGTTCTTCGGCTTCATTAACATGGGAAATCACAGCGGATGTACACAGTACTTACTGGCAGGAAAATGCGGGCATGTATCAGAAACTGCGCCTGGCCGTTATGAACGGCATGCTGGCAGCTGGCAGCTTTAAGGCCGGAATGCCGGATGGTGCTCATGGCATCATTGAAAGGAAATAAGAACATGAAAGCAGATGCAGGTAAAGTGTTTTCGATCCGCAATGAGAATGCCCCGGTTCCCGGATGCACGGTTTCCGGTCAGATCATTGCCGGCCGTAATCCGCTGACGGTTTTCTCACTGGGAGCCCATACAGATATCAGTGCTGAGATTCATCCCTATCACAAGCTTGTGATGGTGCTGCAGGGCAGCGTGGAAGTCTATGGCAGTGATGGCAGCAGCGTGCATGTCAAAGCAGGTGAAAGTGTTCTGACGAAGATTCATCAGGCGGTTGGTTTCCGCACAGATGAAGATACGGTTTATACAGAGCTGGCAGTCCAGCAGGAGGATGTTATGAATCAGGCTATTCAAGCAGGAAAAGTATTCAGATTTGCCGATCTGGTTCCTTATCAGGACGGAAAGATCGTCAATATGGATATTGTTCACAATGACACCATGAAATTTGTGGTCATGGCTTTCGATGAAGGTACCGGTCTCAGTGAGCATGCGGCGCCGGGTGAGGCGTTGATCTTTGCCCTGGATGGGGAGGCAACCATTACGTATGAAGGCGTACCGCATGTCATTCACGCCGGTGAGAATTTTCATTTTGCCAAGGGTGGTCTGCATGCCGTGCAGGCAGATCAGCGCTTCAAGATGGGATTGTTATTAACTCTGCAGAAGTAGATGAAGAAGGAGAATAGAATGGATGCAAAGATGTTTTGTTATCAGTGCCAGGAGACTGCTGGCGGCAAGGGATGTGTGTATGCCGGAGTCTGCGGCAAGCAGCCGGATGTAGCAGCGATGCAGGATCTGCTGATCTATGCAAGCAAGGGATTGTCCCAGGTCACAACAAGGCTGCGCCAGGAAGGCAAGGCTGTAAGCAGGGACGTGAATCATCTGGTGACTGTCAATCTGTTTACGACGATTACCAACGCCAATTTTGATAAGAATGCCATCATTGACAGAATTGTGAGGACTCTGGCTGTCAAGGAGGAGCTGCTTGGCCAGCTTGACAGCAAGGAGGGGTTGCATGACGCGGCCGTATGGAACGGGGATGAGGCATCTTTTGATGCTAAGGCGCATTCTGGCGAGGTTGGTGTTCTGGCCACCAGAAATGAGGATATTCGCTCTTTGCGCGAGCTGATTACCTATGGTCTCAAGGGTCTGGCTGCCTATATGAAACATGCCAATGCCCTTGGTTATGAGAATGAAGAAATTGATGCCTTTCTGCAGGAAGATCTGGCCAAGCTGCTGGATGACGACATGGACGTGGATGCCTTGACGGCATTGACACTGAAAACTGGTGAGTATGGTGTCAAGGGTATGGCTCTGTTGGACGAGGCTAATACAGGCACCTACGGAAATCCGGAAATCACTTCTGTTGATATCGGGGTCAGAACAAATCCGGGCATTCTGGTTTCGGGTCATGATCTGAAGGATCTGGAACAGCTGCTGGAACAGACCCAGGGTACAGGTGTGGATGTGTATACGCATTCTGAGATGCTGCCGGCGCATTATTATCCTGCCTTCAAGAAGTATCCTAACTTTGCCGGCAATTATGGCAATGCATGGTGGAAGCAGAAGGAAGAGTTTGCGTCCTTCAATGGTCCGATTCTGATGACAACCAACTGCATCGTGCCGCCGTCAGATTCATATAAGGACAGACTGTGGACAACTGGTGCAGCCGGCTATCCGGGCTGCCGTCATATTGATGGTGCCTATGGTACGGTCAAGGATTTCTCTGCTCTGATTGCGCAGGCAAAGACATGTCAGCCTCCGAAAGAAATCGAATCTGGTTCGATTGTTGGCGGCTTTGCCCATGCTCAGGTATTCGCCCTGGCAGATAAAATTGTTGAGGCTGTCAAGAGCGGTGCAATCCGCAAGTTTGTTGTCATGGCTGGCTGCGATGGCCGCATGAAGTCACGTGAATACTATACTGAGTTTGCAAAGAGACTGCCGAAGGATGTTGTGATACTGACCGCGGGATGTGCAAAGTATAAGTACAACAAGCTGGATCTTGGCGATATCAATGGTATTCCGCGGGTTCTGGATGCCGGCCAGTGCAATGACTCCTACTCTCTGGCTCTGATTGCCTTGAAGCTCAAGGAGATTTTCAATCTGGCAGATATCAATGATCTGCCGCTGGCTTTCAATATTGCCTGGTATGAGCAGAAGGCTGTCATCGTTCTGCTGGCTCTGCTGTCCCTTGGCGTCAAGAATATCCATCTTGGTCCGACACTTCCTGCCTTCCTGTCTCCAAATGTGGCCAAGGTTCTTGTGGAGAATTTCGGCATTGCCGGCATCGGCACAGTCGATGATGATCTCAAACTGTTCTTTGGCAAGCAGTCATAAACAGTTCATCACATCTTTTCATAAATACAGCGGGGCCCGCCGGCCCCCCTTTTATGTATGGAATGCGCTATCATGACAGGTATGAATACAAGCAATGAGAACAGAAGAATTGGCTGTATCTTTGATGCGGATGGAACTTTGCTGGATTCGATGGGATTCTGGCAGGCTCTGCCTCAGCGTTTCCTGGAAAGCCGGCAGATTGCGGCCCCGGCAGACATCAGCAAAGTACTGGCAGATATGTCATTGCCAGAGAGTTGTGCCTATCTGCATCAGCAGTATCTGTCAGAACGATCGGCAGAGGATATCCGACAGGAAATTACTGCAATGATTCGGCAGGCATATGCAGAGCAGATCACGCTGAAGCCAGGCGTTCTGGCATTGCTTTCTGGTCTGCAGGAAAAGGGCATTGTAATGTGCGTGGCTTCAACCAGCGATCAGTTGCTATTGGAGATGTGCTTTCAAAGACTTGGCATCGCATCCTTTTTCGAAGCTGTTATTACGCCGGGAAAGGAGAATACGGACAAGTCCGGGCCGGATCTGTATGTGCGCGGTGAAACTGTCATGCACACGGCTGCTTTCAATACCTATGTGTTTGATGATACACTGTTGCCGGTAAGGACGGCGAAGAAGGCCGGATACAGGGTAATTGCCGTCCGTGATGTCTGGTCCCGGTCTGACTGGCCCCTGATGGAAGAAACTGCTGATCTTTGCGTAGATGGTCTTGTGGAGCGTGACAAAATTTTTGCCTTCATGGGCGTAAATAAAAATTCAAAAGAATTTTAAGATTTCACTTGATTTTTTGTAAACGATTACATATCATAAAGATGTAAGTTGTAAACGATTCCAGTAACGTTTCCATCCGGAGGGAAATGAAGGAACGTACAACCATGATTGAAAAATCAGGAGGAAAACATGAACAAGAAAGGTTTTGTAGCATTGGCATTATCTGCTGCTATGCTGGCTGGCTGTGGAGGTTCTTCTTCTGCTGCTGCAGCATCTGCAGATTCCGGTAAGGGAAGCGTCTATTATCTGAACTTCAAGCCTGAAGCAGATGAGTACTGGCAGGATCTGGCAAGTGAATACACCAAGGAGACTGGTGTTAAGGTCACTGTTCTGACAGCTGCTTCCGGTGAGTATGAGAGCACCCTGAAGTCTGAAATGGCTAAGTCTGAAAAGCCGACACTGTTCCAGGTAAATGGACCTGTTGGTCTGGCTTCCTGGAAGGACTACTGCTATGATCTGAGCGGATCTGATATTGAGGGTCAGTTGTCAAACAAGGCATATGAGCTCAAGGATGGCGACAAGGTCGCAGGCATTGCATATGTTACTGAGGCTTATGGCCTGATCACCAACAAGGCACTGCTTGAGAAGGCTGGCTATTCTGTTGATGATATCAAGAGCTTCGATGATCTGAAGAAGGTTGCTGAGGATATCACAGCTCGCAAGGATGAGCTTGGATTTGCAGCATTCACTTCTCCAGGCATGGATTCTTCCAGTGACTGGCGTTTCAAGACACATCTGGCCAACCTGCCGATCTACTATGAGTACAAGGATGCAGGTGTCGATGATGAGGAAGAGCTGAAGGGTACATATCTGCCGAACTACAAGAATATTTGGGATCTGTATATCAACAATTCCACGGTTGATCCTTCTCAGCTTTCTACTGCGACTGGCGATCAGTCTGAGGCTGAATTCGTTAATCAGCAGGCTGTCTTCTTCCAGAATGGTACATGGGAGTATGACAAGGTAAAGGCAGTCGGCGATGACAATCTGGCTTTCCTGCCGATCTACTTCGGCGTAGATGATGCCAATGAGGGTCTGTGCATGGGTACTGAGAACTACTGGTGCGTGAACAGCCAGGCTTCTGAGGAAGACATCAAGGCTACTCTGGATTTCATGAACTGGTGCGTTACATCTGATGAGGGTGTCAAGGCTATGACAAGCGGCGACAAGATGGGCTTCAACATTCCGTTCAAGTCCAATCCTGAATCTTCCAACGTTCTGTTCAACCTGGCAAATGCGAATACAGGTACACCGGTATCCTGGAACTTCACAACAATGCCTTCTGAGGAGTGGAAGAACACACTTGGCCAGGCTCTGACAGTTTATGCGGCTGACCAGAGTGATGCCAACTGGGATCAGGTCAAGAGTGCATTCGTTGATAACTGGGCAGCTGAAAAGAAGCTTGCTGCTTCCAATAACTGAGTTTAATTGATTCACAACGCAGACAGGCCGGCAGAATCTCTCTGCTGACCTGTCTTTCTTCACACTGAGCGAGGCAATATAAGATATGCAGAAAAACATCAAAAAATACTGGCCTGTCTTCACAGTGCCAACGATGGCTGCCTTTGCCATCGGTTTCCTGATTCCGTTTATTCTTGGTATCTATCTCTCCTTTACCAAGTTCACAACGGTTAAGGATGCCAGATGGGTTGGTATATCCAATTACATTACGGCATTCAAAGATACCACTTTCGTTCATTCCTTCTGGTTTACAGCTGCCTTTGCAGTCGTGACGCTGGTTTTGATCAATGTCATCGCCTTTGCACTGGCAATGGCACTGACCAAGGACCGCCATGGTACGAATATCTTCCGTACGGTTTTCTTCATGCCGAACCTGATCGGCGGCATTGTGCTTGGCTATATCTGGCAGCTGATCTTCTCTGGCATTCTGGTTCATTTTGGCACTGCCCTGAACCTGAATACAAAGCTTGGCTTCTGGGGACTGGTCATTCTGGTCTGCTGGCAGCAGATCGGCTATATGATGATTATCTATATTGCTGGTTTCCAGGCAATTCCAGGCGATGTGCTGGAAGCTGCCGAAATCGATGGCGCCAACAGCCGTCAGATGCTGTTTAAAGTCATTATTCCGATGATGATGCCAAGCATTACAATCTGCACATTCCTGACAATTACCAATGGATTCAAGCTGTTTGATCAGAACCTGGCTTTGACCGGAGGCGCGCCGATGAAGCAGACAGAGATGATGGCATTGAACATTTACAACACATTCTTCGGCCGTGTCGGCTTTGAAGGCGTCGGCCAGGCAAAGGCAGTTTTGTTCTTCATCCTGGTTGTCGTCATTGCCGGCATTCAGCAGAAACTGACAAGGTCCAAGGAGGTACAGCAGTAATATGAATCAAAAAGGTAAATGGTATGGCACAACATTCCTGACATTCCTCTGTGTCTTCTGGATTATGCCGGTACTGGTTGTGCTCTGGAATTCATTTAAAGACAAGAATGCGATCAATCTGCAGCCATTCAGGCTGCCGACGCATGAGACTTTCATCGGTGCTGAAAACTATGCACAGGCCATCAACAAGTATGGGCTGTTAAACTCTGTTGGCTGGACCGTATTTATTACCGTATTCTCCGTTGCGGCTATCTTGCTGTTTTGCTCAATGACCGGCTGGTATATTACCAGAGTCAATTCAAAGTGGTCTAAGATCATCTATATGCTGTGCATATTCTCCATGGTTGTACCTTTCCAGATGGTCATGTTCACATTGTCTTTGGTCGCCAATATGCTGCATCTGACCAATCCGTGGGGCATCATTATTGTGTATCTTGGCTTTGGAGCAGGACTGGCTGTGTTTATGTTTACAGGCTTTGTCCGCTCTATTCCGATTGAGATTGAGGAAGCTGCCATGATCGATGGCTGCACACCGCTGCAGACATTCTTCAAGGTTGTTATGCCGATCATGAAACCGACCTATATTTCAGTAGGCATTCTGGAAACGATGTGGATCTGGAACGACTTCCTTCTGCCGTATCTGGTACTGGATATCAAGAAATACAAGACCATCTCGATTGTGATTCAGTATATGAAGGGCTCCTATGGTTCTGTTGATATGGGTGCCATTATGGCTGCACTGATTCTTGCAGTGATTCCGGTAATTATCTTCTATCTGAGCTGCCAGAAGTATATTATCAAGGGTGTAGCAGCAGGTGCTGTCAAAGGATGATTTTAGAATTGAGGTATTGAGGTATTTATGAGAAGAAGCGCAGGAATTCTGATGCCGATCAGCGCCCTGCCTTCCCGGTATGGGATTGGCACGCTGGGTGAAGCGGCTTACGAATTCATCGATTTTCTGGAAGCGGCCGGTCAGTCATACTGGCAGATACTTCCAATTGGACCGACCGGATATGGGGATTCTCCCTATCAGTCGTTCTCTGCTTTTGCCGGCAATCCGTATTTTATTGATCTTGATTTGCTGGCCAGAGATGGATGGCTGAAAAAAGAAGAGTACAGTGAGATTCATTGGGGAGATGATCCCGGCCGTACGGATTATGGAACGCTGTATAAAAGGCGTTTTGATGTACTGCGCAAGGCAGTGAAGCGTCTGTTGGCAGATGTTCCGGATGATTATGAGGCGTTTGCAGAAAAGAACGCGTTCTGGCTGGATGATTATGCTTTGTTCATGGCTTTGAAGGATGCTCATCAGGGCAAAAGCTTCATGCTGTGGGAGGATGATCTGCGCAAACGGGATGAAAAGGCATTGGCTTCTGCCAGAGCAGGATTGAAGGAGGAAATTGCCTTCTACAAGGGAATTCAGTACTTCTTCTTCCAGCAGTGGGCTTTGATGCGGACGTATGCACTGGACCACGGGATTTCTCTGATCGGTGATGTACCGATCTATGTATCTCCGGATTCCAGTGATCTCTGGGCCAATCCACAGCTGTTCCAGCTGGACAAGGATGGCAGGCCGACGGAAGTGGCGGGCTGCCCACCGGATGGATTCTCTGCTGATGGCCAGCTCTGGGGCAATCCTTTGTATAACTGGGAAGACATGAAGAAGGATGGATATGCCTGGTGGACAAAGCGCATTTCCTATCAGTTTGAACTGGTAGATGTGCTGCGCATTGATCATTTCCGCGGTTTTGAGTCTTATTTTGCGATTCCCTACGGAGCTGTTACGGCACGTGGCGGAAGGTGGCGCAAAGGTCCCGGCATTGATTTCTTCCGCACCATTGAGAAGAAGCTTGGACATCTGAATATTATTGCTGAAGATCTTGGCTTCCTGACGCCGGAAGTCGTTCAGATGGTCAAGGATACAGGTTATCCAGGCATGAAAGTGCTTGAATTTGCCTTCGATCCAAGAGATACAGGCTCCGGCTATCTGCCGCACAAGTTCATTAACAACTGTGTTGTCTATACAGGCACACATGATAATGAAACCGTCATGGGATGGATGGAGAACTCACCAAGATCCTTCAGTGAGCATGCAATTGATTATCTGCACTTGGATGAAAAAGAAGGCTATAACTGGGGCTTTATCAGAGCTGCCTATATGAGCGTTGCCGATCTGGCGGTCATGCAGTTCCAGGATCTGCTTGGCCTTGGTGATGAAGCGCGCTTCAATGTACCTTCCACCACCGGTAATAACTGGGTATGGCGTGCAAAGAAAGACGATTTTACCTTTGCGTTGTCCAAGAAGCTCAGACATATGACCGGTCTGTATGAACGCCTTCCGGAAGGTAAGAAAGAAGCAGACATTCAGGCATCGGATGAATAAGACAAAATCATGAGATCAGACGGTCTCATGATTTTTATGTTTCTTTTTTTGCCTGGCTGTGCTAGAATCATCTTACTTGAGTGATTAGCTCAGCTGGGAGAGCACTTCCTTGACGTGGAAGGGGTCATGGGTTCGAGTCCCTTATCGCTCACTGAATCATCTTCGGAAAGCCGCATAAATAGCGGCTTTTTCTGTACTCTCTACTGATTCGTAGAGGAATTTGTAGACTTTTAAGCTTTGTATCTTCTGTTCAATGAGGCATTGACTGCATCAAAATTCCATTGTCAGTGGGGAAGATGATACTTTGCTCAACTGGGATTTTATGCTAAACTATGAATCACTGGGGTTGTAGCTCACCCGGGAGAGCGCATCCATGGCATGGATGAGGTAGTGGGTTCGAGTCCCATCAGCTCCACTGTAAGAATGTGCCGCATTGCTGCGGCGCTTTTTTGTGTCTTGATTTTCCCTTTCCTGCGGTCAGATTAGCAGGGTGATGTAAAGCCTGTATCGCTTTACAGGCTAACACTGTGTAAAATGGTAGGCATGAAAAGGGCTGAAGATGGCAGAGAAGGTACTGGTGATAGATGCGTCAAGGCATCTTGGCGGTGCTGCGGATGAAGCGCTGACATATGTGAAAAAGACAATCGGCAGCAGTGATGTCGCGGTGGAAATATGTTCCCTGGGCAGGGATGATATAGCCGGGTGCATTGGCTGTGGGAAGTGTATCCGCCGGCGTGTGTGCATCATGGATGATGCGGTGAATCAGTGCAATGCGTGTATGTGGGATGGCATGCTGGTGCTGTTTGATGTGCTGTATGAGCAGCCGGATGAGCAGGCGGTGCGCTTTCTGAAGCGGCTGTTCTACAGTCACAGTGAAGGCTGGCATTATGCGCCTGCTGCATGCATTGGTCTGGCACGGATGGGATCTGTCAAAGAAGCGTGCCGGCGGATTGAAGATCTGTTTGCACTGGCGGATATGACGATTGTGACGCGGGCACATGGCACTTCCGGCAGTGACAGCGCTCAGATGAATATTTTGCTGGATCATTTCATGCAGGCGGTGAATGGCATGCAGAATAGAAAACCTTGCACAGAGATTCCAAACCTGGATGGGTTTGTGCGCTAACGGAAGATGGAGCGGCGGTATCTGCCTGGTGAGGTATGGTACTGCTTTTTAAACAGGCGGATAAAGTACGAGAAGTTGTCGAAGCCGGATTCAACGGCGATGTCGTTGACGGAGCTGTTTGTGCTGCGCAGCAGGTTGGCAGCGACTTCCAGACGGTAACGGTTGAGATAGGTGATGAATGTTTCGCCGGTTTCCTGATGAAAGACACGCATGAAGTGGTTGCGGGAGAAGCCTGCGGCTGCTGCAGCTTCATCAATCGAGATGCTGTGGCGGTAATTGGCTTTGACAAAGGAAATCGTATTTCTCACAATATCTTCATGGCCGGATTCGCTTGGAGCTGCTGCCTTGATGCGGTGGGCATACAGACACTGCAGAAACAATAATAAATATGCTTTGATCTGCATGGAGTAGCCGCCTTCTCTGGCAGTGCTGGCTTCATTTGCCCTATGCAGAAAGTAGGCAAGCTCCTGGTGCATGGGACTGGTCTGCAGGATGGGTCTGGGCAGAAAAAGTTCATGGTTTACCAGACGCTGCAGAACATGTGTGCGGCACCAGTCATCCGGATCGCTTGCATCAAGAAATTCCAGGGAGAACAGAAAGTCTTCATAGACCAGAGGATTACAGGATGTCCTGGCGATGGCATGCATTTCTCCGGGCATGATTGGGAGAAGGCTGCCCTGACAGATGGATATTTCCCGGTTGGAGACAGTGATGGTGCCGCTGCCGCTGCGTACGAGTATGACTTCCATCTGGCTGTGCCAATGGAGGCTGACAGCATCAAAATCATCTGGTATGGTGCATAACTGCATGCGGAATGAGAATGAATGGGGAAATGCTTTCTGAGGTGTATTGAATTGCGTATCCATGGTGCTATTGTACAAATTGTAAACGTTATAGTGCAAGATAAAACCATTGTGAAATTATTATAATACAAGAGAAATTTGTAGATGGAGGTCGTTATGACACGATTGATTACTGACTATACAGGCAAGCCGCTGAACGAGTGCACTGAGCTGGAACTGTTCAACGGTGTCCTGAATCTGGTCAATGATGCAGAAAAAGAGAAAGGATACAATACCGGCAAGAAGAAACTGTATTATATTTCGGCTGAATTCCTGATCGGCAAGCTGCTTTCCAACAATCTGATCAATCTTGGTCTGTACCAGGATGTCAAGAAGCAGCTTGAGGATGCGGGCAGAAGCCTGGCTGATTTGGAAGAGTTCGAGTATGAGCCTTCCCTTGGCAATGGCGGTCTTGGCCGTCTGGCAGCATGCTTTGTTGACTCACTGGCAACGCTTGGCCTGCCGGCAGATGGTGTTGGTCTGGCATATCATTGCGGTTTGTTCAAACAGAACTTTGAAAACAACAAACAGTCTGAGACACCGGACAGATGGCTGCAGTGGGGACATGAAAGCTGGATGCGGTCAACCGGAAAGCATTATACAGTTGACTTTGGCGGTTTCTCTTTGACCTCAACAATGTATGAAATTGGTGTGACAGGTTATGGATCCAAGTGCGGCAAACTTCGGCTGTTTGATGTGGATACGCTTGATGAGCGTGTGATCCGCGATCAGATCAGCTTTGACAAGAAGCAGATCGCGAAGAATCTGACCCTGTTCCTGTATCCGGATGATTCGGATGAGGATGGCCGCATCCTGCGTGTCTATCAGGAATATTTCATGGTTGCCAATGCTGCCCAGCTGATTCTGGAAGAAGCACAGGCAAAGGGGAGCAATCTGCATGATCTGGCTGATTATGCAGCAATTCAGATCAATGATACTCATCCGACCATGGTGATTCCGGAACTGATCCGCAGGCTGACACAGAAGGGTATTTCTTTTGAGGAAAGCATTGAGATTGTCAGAGCTGTATGCGGTTATACCAACCATACAATTCTGGCAGAGGCACTTGAGACATGGCCGCGCGCATATCTGCAGAAGGCTGTTCCGCAGCTGCTGCCGGTGATTGAGAAGCTGCAGGCATATGTGGCAGAGCGCTATCAGGAACCGTTTGTACAGATCATTGATGGCAATGACAATGTGCATATGGCCAACATTGACATTCACTTCTCTCATTCTGTAAATGGCGTTGCCAAGCTGCATACCGAGATTCTCAAGAATACGGAGCTGGCACCGTTCTATCAGATTTATCCGGAGAAGTTCAACAACAAGACCAATGGCATTACATTCCGCCGCTGGGGCGTCATGTGTGATCCGGCTCTGACTTCTCTGATCAATGAGACGATTGGCAATGACTGGATCCGTCATGCGGATGATCTCAAGAAGCTGGAAGATAAGAAGGATGATCCTGATTTCCTGCAGAAGATTCTTGCCGTCAAGCAGGAAAACAAGCAGAACTTTACGGACTATCTGAAGAATTATCGCGGTATTGAAGTGGATCCGTCGTCTGTGTTTGATGTGCAGTCCAAGCGTCTGCATGAATACAAGCGCCAGCAGCTGAACCTGCTGTGGGCAATCTCTGTTTACAATGACATGGTAGAGGGTAAGTTCCCGACCCGGCCGATTACGGTCTTCTTCGGCGCCAAGGCTGCTCCGGCCTATATCATTGCCAAGGATATCATTCATGCCATCCTGACATTCTCCAAGGTGCTGGATGCGGATCCTGATGCATCGAAGTGGCTGAAGGTTGTTATGCTGGAGAACTACAATGTTTCTCTGGCAGAGAAGCTGATTCCGGCTGCGGATATCTCCGAGCAGATTTCACTGGCTTCCAAGGAAGCAAGTGGCACTGGCAATATGAAGTTCATGCTTAACGGTGCGGTTACTCTTGGTACGATGGACGGTGCCAATGTTGAGATTGCTGATCTGGTTGGACCGGATAACATCTATACATTTGGACAGTCTTCGGATGAAGTGATTGCCCACTATAAGAAAGCGGACTATGTATCCAGAGAGTACTATGAGAGGGATCCGAAGCTGAGAAAGGCCGTTGATTTCCTGACAGGCGATCTGATGATGCAGAATGGAGGAGATCCGGAAAATCTTGGCAGACTGAGCCACGAGCTGCTGTCCAAGGACTGGTTCATGACGTTCCCTGATTTTGAGGATTATTGTGAAACCAAGGCCAGAATGCTGGCAGATTATGAGGATCGTGAGAGCTGGAGCAGAAAGATGCTGATGAATACAGCCAATGCAGGCTTCTTCTCCAGTGACCGTACCATTGCCCAGTATAATGAGGATATCTGGCATCTGACACCGGATACAGACAAATAACAACGCAGAGCAGGAGAAATCCTGCTTTTTGTTATGCTCTTATCCGGCATATACTAATAGCAGGTGGTGATATAAATGAAACTTGGCATGATAGGCCTTGGCGTTATGGGACGGCCAATGGCACTGAATCTGCATCGGGCAGGATATGATGTGTGTGTGGCACCGCACCGCAGAAATATGAATGAATATTTTGCTTCGTTTGGCATTCCGGTTGTTTCCAAAAAGGAAATTGGTGAATGCTGTGATGTGGTGCTGCTGATGCTGCCGGACTCAAAGCAGGTAAAGTCGGTAATGCTGGAAGATGACCGGCTGGCAGAAATCATGAAGCCCGGTTCTGTTTTGATCGATATGAGTTCCATTGATCCATCAGCTTCCCGCCAGGTGTATGCTGCGCTTTCAAAGCGTGGCATCGAGATGCTGGATGCACCGGTATCTGGGGGAGAACCAGCGGCAGTTGAGGGGACTTTAAGCTTTATGGTCGGTGGCCGGCAGGAAGTCTTCGACAGATACAAGCCGATATTGCTGTCTATGGGTTCTTCAGCCGTCAGGATAGGAGAGATTGGTGCGGGCAATATCGCCAAGCTCTGTAATCAGATCATTGTGGCAGGAAATCTGATGGCGTTGGCAGAAGGCATTACGCTTGCCCAGCAGACTGGTCTGGATCCTGCTGTGATGATTGAAGCGCTGCAGGGAGGACTGGCTGATTCTGCGGTGATGCATGCAAAAGCACAGATGATGATTGATAAAAGATATGATCCCGGTTTCCGCATCGATCTGCATATCAAGGATCTCAATAATGCCCTGATGGCAGCCAACCAGGCTGGTTCACCAGTGCCAATGACAGCACAGGTAAAGGAAATCATGCAATGGCTGCACAGCCATGGCATGGGAGATGAGGATCACAGTGCCATCAAGGCATTTTATGATATGCTGGCAGGCAGGTAAAAAGAAAAAACCATTGCCGGAAATGACAATGGGTTTTTATGCGGTTAGCAGGACTTGAACCTGTACGGGTTGCCCCAATAGATCCTAAATCTATCGTGTCTGCCAGTTCCACCATAACCGCGTGGAACATATTATAGTATGCCGATGTTTCGGTTGGCAAGTTTCAGCAGACAAAGTTGAGATAGTAAGGAAGCTGACGACGCCACCATGGCCAGTCATGGGCCACATCGGCACCCCAGAAGTCTACCCATGCAGGTATATTCTTGTAAGCAAACAGTTCTTTCATTCTTGCTGCATCTTCCTGCATCGGATGTTCCCAGGCACCTCTGCCGCAGCAGATAATAATATCCCGGTGACGGTACATCTCCACATAGGGATGGTCATAAGACATGCCTTCAATGTAGTCAACTGGCGAGTTGGCATACACAAGGTCATCCATGTAGTCCGGGAAGAACAGTCTGGCATTGTAGGCACCGGACAGCGCAATGCATCCGGAGAAAAGATCCGGTCTTCTTAACAGAAAGTTCAGTGCATGTGTACCGCCCATTGAGCATCCGGTTGTCAGGATCCCATCATAACTGTTGCCCTGGTTGGCATTTGTGCTGATTTCTCTGATACGTGGCACGAGTTCATCCGTGATATAGCGAAAATAAGCTTCCTGATTCTCAATGCGCAAACGATTGTCCCATGTTTTCAGCGACCAGCTGTTGACATCATTGGAATCGCAGCAGAACATCTGAATTCTTCCGGCATCAATATATGGTGCAGCCGCAGCGATCATGCCATTGTTCTCATAGTCAAAGAAACGTCCGTCCTGGCTTGGAAAGACAAGTACCGGCTTGCCGGCATGGCCATACACCTTGAATTCCATGTCACGGCCAAGATTGCGGGAATATTCCCTGAAATATTCTGTCTTCATTCTGCCGCCTCTGTTTCTGCCTGTTCCGGCCTGACTTTTTCATAGACAAAGCTGATGAATTTCTTCACGTCATCAATCGTCTTAAAGCGGGCAATATACATATCATCTCCCATTGCTGAGCCAAGGATGCCCGGCATCCGTTCATGCATGCAGATATTGGAGCCATAGCGGCGGAAAACCGCTGCATCGGAATTGGCATATTTCAGACGGTCGCGCTTGCCTACATAGACGCAGTAATACGGACGGTCGGTCTGATACAGGCCATGGTTGTACATGCACATGTTGGCATAAATGTTATAGACATTGATGTCATTGGCAAAGTTCATCATGTCAGGTGTATATCCTCCCGGCGGTCTCATGTTCACTTCCAGGCCGACAAGGCCTCCTTTTTTGCCAAGACCTGGCTTATCTTCCGTCAGACGGAAATATTCCGTATGGAAGAATCTGCCTCTGATATTAAATGCTTTGATGACCCTGGTCCCCATGTCATCCAGATCATCCGGAATGACTCTTTCACTCCAGTAGCAGCACTCATCACTTTCGTTGACTACATCCATGATCGGTTCCGGGAAGGTATGGGATGTTTTGAAGATAATATTGCCATCCTGGTCAGTAATTCCGTCAAAGGAAACGATATAGCCCGGTACGTACTCTTCCATGATGTACTGTACTTTCAGGTTCTGACGGTAGAAGTCTTCCAGTTCCTTATCACTGCTGATCTTCCATGTGCCATTGGCACCGACACCGTCATCTGGCTTGACAATCACCGGATAGCCGACTTCTTTGATGAAGTTTTTTCCTGCCTCAGGGGTTGATACCAAGTGCCAGCGGGCACATGGCACACCGGCTTCCTGATAGTATTTCTTCATGTTGGATTTCAGCTTGTAGCGCATGACATCCTTCGTTTTGTCACCGGTATTGATGTTGAAGTCTTCGCGCAGATGTGCATCCTGCTCCAGCCAGAATTCGTTATTGCTTTCCAACCAGTCAATTCTGCCATGCTTGTGGGCAAACCAGGCCACTGCCCGGTACATCTGGTCATAGTCTTGCATTGAGGAAACCTGATAATATTCATCCATGGAATCCTTCATTTCCTGGGAAAGGGAATCATAAGGATCCTCACCGATGCACAAAGACGTTCCCCCGATCTGTTTCCACGCCTTGGGAAACTGATAATATGTCTTTGGAAAGTTTGGCGATATAAAGACAAAGTTTCTCATCATCGACGTCCGTCCTTTCTTGGAGTGATTATACACCACTGTTACGATCTGTATTTTATTTTGTTGGGCAGGTGCATGTGAACTACTCGTCTCTAAAGAGCCGAGCTTCTGGGAACGCTGATCGCGCGGTCTTGTAATACGACCTCTGTTGGGTCATGCTGTCTTACCAGGGGCTGTTCCAGCCCTTTTTATATTGCAGATTTATGCCACTATCATTCCCGCATTGAGAATATTAATGGCTGCGTTAACATCACGATCATGATGTGCTTCACAGACAGGGCACGTCCACTCACGGACTTTCAGCCATCCATAGGAATTGTAGCCAAGACGGTTATTGACGTATCCGCATTCAGAGCACACCTGACTCGTGTGGGCAGGATCAACCGTAATAAGCTGTTTGCCATAGAAGGCACATTTGTATGCAAGCATGCAAAAGAAGGTGTACCAGCCTGCATTACTGATTGCGCCTGCAAGCTTGTGGTTGTGCATCATGTTTCTGACTTTCAGATTTTCGACGACAATTACGTCATACCTGGCAACCAACATCGTGGACAGCTTTTCCAGATAATCTCTTCTCTGATTTGCTATGTGTTCGCAGATCTTGGCAACCATCTGCCTTGCCCTCTGATAGTTTTTGCAATCTGTCAGACGCAGAGAATTGTCTTCCTTCATGGCTTCTTTGGCTCTCAGAAGCCGTCTGGAGGCAATTCTCTGCCAGTAATGCAGTCTGGCCGCAGATTCTTTATCCCATCTGGGCAGTTCATACTTTGTACCATCAGAAAGAATGGCAAGATCTTTCAGTCCAAGATCAATGCCGACCTTTTCTCCTGTTTTTGGCAGCTCGACCTCATCATGTTCGCACAATACAGAGGCACACACTTTGCCGCTTGACTTCAGACTTACCGTGACAGAGCAGATGCGGCCGTGCGGCAGCTTTCCAGCCTTAAAACGAACCGCACCAAGCTTTGGCAGTTTAATGTGATTTGCGTCAATCAGCACAATATTGTTATTCACACACTTGGAAACGTAGCTCTGCTGATAAGCACTTTTCTTTTTGAATTTTGGCCGCTTGCTTTTGCCGGACAACCAGCGCTTGTAGGCATTACTGATATTGTCCACCACTCCTGTCAGAGATGTGGAATCGACCTCTTTCAGCCATGGATGTTCTTCCTTCAGACAAGGCAGAAGGTAGTTCAGCTTTCTGTCAAAAAGAAAAGGAGCACTCTGATCCAGTTCTTTCCGGCTGTTATTCATTGCCAGAATCTGGTTATACAGCCATCTCGAGCATCCAACTGTTCTGCGGATCTGCTGCATTTGTGCCTGATTGGGATAGAGACGAATGACAAAGCCCTTCTTAATCTTCGGCATGGACCTTCTCCTTTTTTCCATTCAGCCCTTTGTTTCTGTATTAATTTCCCACACAATATGGTAGTTCAGATTGTAGGCGCACGTTCTACCGCATGTATGTCTGTTATCATGTCTTTTCATACCTATATTATAGTATATTTCAGGTTACCATATGCAGGATTGCATGGCCAATTCGCCGGGACTTTGACAGTTTGCTTTGAATAGAATTTCTCGAAAACCGCATGACTGCGGCTTTTTCTTTGTCTATTTTTGTCAAATTTCTTGCATTTTTATGTTGTATGTGTTGTATGTTTTATGGTACAATATTCCTGTAGAAGGTATGCAGGCATGAAACTTTACTATGATAAGCGTTTGAAAGATCCAACCTACTATGCTCAGATGGGTTTCCGTACGACTGATGGCAAATCAACTACCAAGAATGTGAAAAAGCTGGGC
>NZ_JALBUR010000022.1:0-34935 GCF_033971865.1 Grylomicrobium aquisgranense
CATGGATATTATGCATATTTTTCACATGAATAAATCGGCTTTTGGTTTGCACTGATAGATATACAGCGAAAATATGTGCAAGCGCAAAAAAATGAGCTGTAACAGCTTATTCAACTGTTACAGCCCCTCTTTGTGATTCTTTGCATCCTGCTCATGGATGCGGGCAATGATCTCATCGATATGCTTGCCGTTTTCCATGGCTTCATCAATAACGAAGGTCAGCTCCGGGGTGCGCCGGATATCCAGCTGCTGTGCAAGTTCAGAGCGGATATAGCCGCGGGCACGGTTCAGTGCCTTCAGGCCGGCCTGTGCTCGTTCCTGTTTGCCCAGAAAGGAAACATAGACTGTTGCGTAGCTGTGATCATTGGAAACTTTGACATCTGTGATGGTCACAAAACCAACGTTAGGATCTTTCAGAGAGAACTGAATAATGTCGCTGATGTCCTTGCGGATGATGCCTTCCAGGCGTTTCTGCTTGACGCTGGACATTTCTCAGGCCTCCGGGGCAACTGCCTGTTCTTCAAATGCTTCGATCGTATCTCCAACCTTGATGTCGTTATAATTTTCAATCGTCAGGCCGCATTCATAACCGGATGCGACTTCCTTGGCATCATCCTTGAAACGCTTCAAGGATGCAATCTTGCCAGTGTAGACGACAATACCATCACGGATCAGACGCAGACCGCAGCTGTTGGTGATCTTGCCATCTGTCACCATGCAGCCGGCAATGGTGCCGACTTTGGAAACCTTGTATGTCTGACGGACTTCTGCCTGACCAATCACAACTTCCTGGTAGACCGGTTCCAGCATACCCTTCATGGCATTTTCCATCTCTTCGGTCACCTTATAGATGATCGTATGCAGACGGATCTGAACACCGGCTTCTTCAGCCTTCTTGCGGATATTGGCATCCGGTCTGACATTGAAGCCAATGATCATGGCATGAGAGGCATCTGCCAGCATGATATCAGATTCACTGATCGCACCGGCAGTGCTGTGGATGACATTGATCTTGACACCCTTGACATCCAGTTTCTCCAGAGAGCTCTTGACAGCTTCGGCAGAACCCTGGACGTCCGCCTTGATGATGATCGGGATTTCCTTGATCTCGCCGGAATCAATCTGGCTGGCAAGATCTTCCAGACTCATGGCAGATGTCTTGCGGCGGGCAGCCTCAATCTTTCTTCTGTTTCTGCGGTCGGCAACGGCTCTGGCTTCCTTTTCCTCTTCATAGGAACGGAACAGATCACCTGCCTCCGGCACATCATTGAGACCAATGACCTCAACTGGCGTACTCGGACCTGCCTTCTGCAGTTCATGACCGTTTTCATCAGCCATCTTTCTGATACGGCCATAGCATGTACCGACAACAACCGGCTCACCATGGTGCAGGGTGCCATTCTGTACAAGCAGGGTTGCGACCGGGCCTCTGCCCTTATCCAGTCTTGCTTCCAGAACAGTGCCGGATGCCAGCTGATGCGGGTTGGCTTTGAGTTCACGCACATCCGCCATGATCAGGATTGTTTCCAGCAGGTCATCAATACCTTCCCCGCTCTTGGCACTGGTCTTGACAAACGGTGTATCACCGCCCCATTCTTCCGGCATGACACCATGATCGCTCATTTCCTGCATGACGCGGTCCGGATTGACATGCGGCTTATCCATCTTATTTACCGCAACAATGATCGGGCAGTTGGCAGCCTTAGCATGGTCAATGGCTTCCAGCGTCTGCGGCATGACACCATCATCAGCTGCAACCACGATGACACAGATATCAGTCACACTGGCACCACGGGCACGCATAGCGGTGAAAGCTTCGTGGCCTGGTGTATCAAGGAAGGTGATCTTGCGGCCATTGATGGATACCTGATAGGCACCAATGGCCTGGGTGATACCGCCGGCCTCACCAGCTGCGACCTTGCTGGAACGGATCTTATCAAGCAGTGTCGTCTTACCATGGTCGACATGACCCATGATTGTAACGATCGGAGGCCGTGTCTCAAGCTGATCCGGATCTGTATCCATCTCGATTTCCAGAGAGTCTTCCTCACATTCCTTAACCTTGGTTGCGTCGATATCGTAGCCAATGCATACAAGCTCAACCGTCTCATCATCCAGCGGCGAGTTGATCGTGACCATCTTGCCTTCCATGAACAGAGACTTGATGATGTCCGATGCCTGCCGGCCGATCTTTTCAGCCAGCTCACCTACGGTAATTCCTTCCGTATAGGTGATGGCATGAATCTCCTGCTTCGGCTTGCGCGGCTGCTGTGTAAAGCTGTTATTTCTGCCATGCTGGCCATTGCGGCGGTTATTGTTGTTTGTCGTTTTTTTCTTTGTATTACTGCGCTTCTTCTGTGGCATTCAGTATCCTCCTTTTTTCATTCAATACGGGTATCCTGGCATCCCCTCTTTCCAATCCTGTGCATTCCTCAGAGCATCTTCAGAATCTCATCGTAGAAAGAATCAGGAATATCAACGCCAAGGGCATTTTTCAATGAACCTTTCTTGCGGGCAGTCTCCACTGCTGCAGGATCCTTCTTCAAATAGGCACCGTGCCCATTTGCCTTGCCGGTGAGATCAATCTTCAGCTCACCTTCCGGTGTGCGCACAATCCGCAGCAGCTCCTTCTTCGGAAGCGACTCCCCGGTAGCGACACACCTTCTCATCGGGATCTTCTTAGGCATTACTTCTCCTCGTCGTCATAATAATCATCGTACTCGTCATCGTATTCATCATCGATGCCAAGCTCTCTGTCTTCATCAGCCTGCCGCTGTGCCTCAATCTCAGCAAGCTCTTCCTCAGTGTAGATCGGCTTGTTATCAGCAGCCGAAGAAGCAAGTCTGCTCTTGATCTGCTTCTCCAGCTCCTTGTTATCGATCTTGAAGTTCTCCTCAGCATCGTTCTTCTTCTTTCTGTGCTTAGGACGCTGCTCATACTTCGGCTTGCTTGGCATATCTGTCAGCTTCTCGAAACGGGAAACATAGGTATTCTTTTCCGCCATCTCTTCCAGATCGGCATGTTTTCTTCTGGCCGGTGCCTTCACAGCAGGCTCTTTTTCTTCCTTCACAGGTTCTTCTTCCTTTTCAGCTTCTTCTGCTGGTTCCTCACTGACAGTTTCTTCTGCGGTTTCCTCAGCCTTTGCCTGTTCTGTCTCAGCAGGTGTCTCATTGACTGCTTCAGATGCCTCTTCAGCAGGTTTCTCTGTCGGCTTTTCCTCCGGTTCCAGGATCATATCTGTATTGATCTCTTCCTGCATCTCCTCCGGAATGAAGCCCTCTTCTTCCATTGGTGCAGACTCTTCAGAAGGCATGCTTGCCTTGCGTGCTTCCAGCTCAGCAACCTTGGCAAGACGTTTCTCCTCATCTGCCTTGGCCTGTTCCTTCATCCGCTCCATCTCACGGCGGGCAGCCTCACGCTTGTATTCTTCCTTCTTCTCTTCGGCCTTGGCCAGCAGTGCTTCATAATCCACACCGGCTTCTTCCAGCTCTGCTCTTGTCTTGATATCAATCTTGCGGTCAGTCAGGCGTACAGCCAGTCTTGCATTCTTGCCATGCTTGCCAATCGCCAGGGAAAGCTGATCCTCTGCCACAACCACGATCAGGCTGCGGTTGTCATCCCCCGGCAGAACAGCTTCAACTTCAGCCGGTGCCAGAGCATTCTTGACCAGTTCGCTGATATCATCACTCCACTGGAAGATGTCAATCTTTTCACCCTTGAGTTCTTCGATGATTTCCTGGACACGCTGTCCGCGCGGACCGATGCAGGCACCGATCGGGTCAACTTCCGGATTATGGCTCATGACAGCCATCTTGGTACGCTCACCGGCATCACGAGCAATGGCCTTGATCTCTACGATGCCATTGTAGATTTCCGGCACTTCCTTCTCAAACAGACGCTTGACCAGCATTGGATCTGCCCTGGAAACAAGCACCTGGGATCCCTTAGTATCTTTGTTTACTTCTGTAATCACGACACGGATCTGCTGTCCTTCTGTCAGACGTTCCTGTGGAATTTCCTGAGAGCGCGGCATCATGGCAACGGTCTTGCCAAGATTGACCAGTGTGAACTTGTCTTTAACAGATTCCACAACACCAAGCACCATCTCATGGAGCTGATCGATGTATTCGTCATAGACGGCAACCTTTTCTGCTTCGCGGATCTTCTGACGCATGACATTGCGGGTCAAGGTAGCCGAAGCACGGGAGAAGCCTGTGATCTCAATCGGGCGTGATACCTTGGCGCCAATCTGTGCTTCAGGGTCCAGCTGTCTGGCATCTTCCAGTGAAATCTCCAGTTCATCATCCTCTACATCGTCCGTGACGGTATAGCGCTGAAACAGATCAATTGTCTTTTTCTTCTCGTTGATCTCAGCATAGACATCAATGTCATCCAGGCCAGCTTCCTTCTTATACGCCTTTGCCATAGCTTCACAGAGGGCATCTTTGATGACATCTTCAGAAATATGTTTTTCTTCCTCAATAACATCAAATGCCTTGATCATATCCTTGTATTTGATTTCCATTTCCTGTTTTCTCCTCAGATTTTTACTGCCAGCCGGATCTTCTCAATATTGTCCAGACCGAACTGTACCCTGCGCAATACAGCCTTGTCGCGATAGGCCAGGGTTACCACATCATTCTCATCGATGCTTTCAATCTCACCTGTCAGTTCCATCATCTTTTTTACCGGTTCCTTCAGATGGACACAGACATATGCATGCGGCATATGTCTCAGCTCATCCAGATCCCTGATCTCTCTTTCTGCACCGGGCGAACACACTTCCAGTGTATATTCACTGCCGATTGGATCCGCCTGATCCAGTACATCAGATACTCTAGATGAAACATCTGCACAGGTATCCAGATCCATTGTTCCATCCTCTTTCATGATGGATACCTGCAGCGTATGCTCACTGCCAAGCCAATTGATTTCATACAGCCTGACACCGCACTGCTGCAGTACCGGTTCCAGAAGCGATTTCAGTTTTTCGGTATTTTCCATATTCCTCCGCTATCGTGCAACAATAATGAAGGAGTGCTTTCGCACTCCTTGTTTACAGTCAGATGTTACACCCGAAAAGCAGGCCTATCAAGCCTTTTTTTTGCACTTAATCGGAAAACATGCGGGCTGAGGCAACGGCCTGTTTCCACTTTGCATACAGGCCATCCATGCGCTGCTTGTCTGCCTTTGGTGCATACTCCACGCAGTTTCTGCCAGCCTGCTCAAAATCATTCATCGTCCAATAGTGCAAGGCCAGACCGGCCAGCCTGGCAGCACCAAGCGCTGTTGTTTCAACATCATGCGGGCGGATAATGCGGCACTGCAGCAGATCACTCTGGAACTGCATCAGATAGTCATTGGCGCTTGCCCCGCCATCTACCTTCAGATGCTTGATGCAGATACCGGCATCCTGTTCCATCGCTTCCAGTACATCACGGGTCTGATAACACAGAGAGTCCAGAGTCGCCTTGGTAATGTCTTCACGGGTTGTGCCTCGGGTGATGCCAAACAAAGCACCGCGGCAGCGGTCATCCCAGTAAGGTGCACCAAGACCTGTAAAAGCAGGAACCAGGAAGACGCCATTGTCAGGATCTGCCCGTTCTGCAAACTCCTGGCTCATGGATGCCTTGGGGAAGAACTTCATCTGATCACGCAGCCACTGGATGGCGGATCCTGCCACAAAGACGGATCCTTCCAGCGCATAATAGATTTCACCATGCAGGCCCCAGGCAATGGTTGTCAAAAGGCCATTGTTAGATGCATGCGGCACGGTACCGGTGTTCATCAGCAGGAAGCAGCCGGTGCCATAGGTATTCTTGGCACTTCCCTGCAAGAAGCATCCCTGACCGAACATGGCCGCCTGCTGGTCTCCGGCAACACCGGCAATCGGTACGGCGCAGCCGAAGAAATGATATGGTGCCGTATAAGCAAAGATCCCGCTACTTTCTTTGACTTCCGGCAGCATCGACATTGGTATATTCAGAATTTTGCAGAGTTGGGGATCCCACTTCTTCTCATAGATATTATAAAGAAGTGTGCGTGAGGCATTGGAATAGTCAGTCACATGGGCCTGCATGCCGGACAGACAGTAAATCAGCCAGGAATCAATGGTGCCTGCATACAGCTTACCTTCTTCAGCCAGTTTCTGTGCCCCTGGCACAGAGTCCAGCATCCAGCGGATCTTGGTACCGGAGAAATACGGGTCAATGCGCAGGCCGGTCTTTTTACGGAAGAGATCATCATAGCCTTCTGCCTTCAGCTTGTCGCAGATGTCGGCTGTCTGGCGGGACTGCCAGACAATGGCATTGCAGATGGGCAGACCGGTATCTTTATTCCAGATGACCGTTGTTTCACGCTGGTTGGTAATGCCGATGCCGGCTACCTGTGACGGCTGAATACCTGCCTGCTGCAGACATGTTGCCATGACGGAAAGAACAGACAGCCAGATTTCATTGGCATCGTGTTCTACCCATCCGGGCTTGCGGAAAATCTGGGTGAATTCCTTTTGGGCAGAATTGACAATTCTGCCGCTGTGGTCAAAAAGAATTGCCCGGGAGCTTGTGGTTCCCTGGTCAATTGCCATGATATATTTTTCCATTTGAAACCTCCAGGATCATTCTTCAGTAATTATGTAACCGGTTTCATTGTTGTGCAAGTGACATCACGTCATGATTGACAAAAAAAGAAGCTCTGTTTCCAGAACTTCTTTTCATGCTTTGATGGATAAGCTCAACCCTGCTTGATGGCAGCCTGGGCAGCAGCCAGACGGGCAATCGGAACACGGTAAGGTGAGCAGGAAACATAATCCAGACCGATCTTGTTGAAGAACTCGATGGAAGCAGGATCGCCGCCATGTTCACCGCAGACACCAAGATGGAGATCCGGACGTGTGCTTCTGCCCTTCTTTGCGGCCATCTCGATCAGCTGGCCGACACCAGCCTGGTCAACATGGGCAAACGGATCGAAGTCATAGATATGCTTGCTGTAGTAGTCGCCAAGGAACTTGCCAGCATCATCACGGGAGAAGCCGAATGTCATCTGGGTCAGATCGTTTGTACCGAAGCTGAAGAACTCAGCGGTCTTGGCAATCTGATCAGCCAGCAGAGCAGCACGCGGAATTTCGATCATCGTGCCGATCTTGTAGGTCATATCAGACTTGTTATCAGCGATGACCTTGTCAGCTGTCTTTCTGATGATATCAGCGACGTATTCAAGTTCCTTCGGCTCACCAACCAGCGGGATCATGATCTCAGGCACAATCTTCCAGTCAGGATGCTTTGCATTGACGTGCAGTGCAGCATTGATGATGGCTCTTGTCTGCATAACGCCGATTTCAGGATATGTCACATCCAGACGGCATCCACGGTGGCCCATCATCGGGTTGAATTCCTTCAGGGAAGCAGCTGCTGCTTCCACATCTGCTACCGTGATGCCAAGGGATGCAGCGACATCCTTGGCTTCCTCATCGGTCTTTGGCAGGAATTCATGCAGAGGCGGATCCAGCAGACGGACAGTTACAGGACGGCCGCCCATTGCCTCATAAATGCCTTCAAAGTCTTCTGTCTGATATGGCTCCAGCGTATCCAGTGCAAGCTTTCTCTGCTCACTGTTCTGGGCAACACAGAGCATTCTGATTGCCTTGATGCGCTCAGCACTGTTGAAGAACATATGCTCAGTACGGACAAGACCGACACCTTCAGCTCCGAATTCAACAGCTCTTCTGGCATCTGCCGGCGTATCGGCATTGGTTCTGACATGGAGTCTGCGGCGCTCATCAGCCCAGCCCATGAAGGTTGCAAAGTTGCCGGAAATCTTAGCAGGAATCTGCTTCACTTCACCTCTGTAGACAGCACCGGTTGTGCCATCGACAGAGATTGTATCCTTCTCTGTGAATGTTTCACCATTGACGGTAAATGTCTTGTTTTCCTCATCGACCTGCAGTTCACCGCATCCGGATACACAGCAGGCACCCATACCACGTGCAACAACAGCTGCATGGGATGTCATGCCACCGCGGACAGTGACAATTGCCTGGGCAGCAGCCATACCCTTGATATCCTCAGGAGATGTCTCAAGACGGACAAGTACGACCTTCTTGCCTGCCTTGGCAGCAGCTTCAGCCTCAGCAGCTGTGAAGACGATAGTACCGGAACCAGCACCAGGCGCAGCGGCCAGACCATGGGTGATGATATCGCCCTTCTTAGCCTTGAGATCTTCCGGATCAAACTGATTGTGCAGCAGATTGTCGAGCTGCTTTGGTTCAACCATCATCAGGGCCTGATCCTTTGTGGCAAGACCTTCAGCGACCATGTCAACGGCAATCTGCAAAGCTGCATTTGCAGTACGCTTGCCATTGCGGCACTGCAGCATGTACAGCTTGCCATTCTGGATGGTGAACTCCATATCCTGCATATCATGATAATGCTTTTCAAGCGTATCGCGGACAGTTACCAGATCATGGTAAGCTTCCGGCATTGTCTCTTCGAGGGACGGATACTTTTCAAGACGCTCTTCCTCCGTAATGCCTCTTTCCTTGGCCCATTCCTGTGAACCAGCCTTGGAGATCTGCTGCGGTGTGCGGGCACCGGAAACGACATCCTCACCCTGTGCATTGATCAGGTATTCACCATAGAAGTAGCGGTGATCGCCGGTTGCCGGGTTTCTGGAGAAGCAGACACCCGTGCCGCAGTCATTGCCCATGTTGCCAAATACCATCTGGACAACAGAAACAGCTGTGCCCCAGTCATCAGGGATATCATTCATCTTACGGTAATAGATGGCACGCTCATTGTTCCAGGAACGGAAGACAGCTGCCACTGCACGGTTGAGCTGTACATGCGGATCCTGCGGGAATGCCTCGCCAAGCTTTTCCTGATAATATGCCTTGAACTGACGTGTCAGCTCTTCCATATCATCGGCATCCAGGTCAATATCATTCTTGACACCCTTCTTTGCTTTCTGGGCATCAATCATTTTCTCAAATTCTGCCTTTTCCAGACCCATGACGACATCGCCGAACATCATGACAAAACGTCTGTAGGAATCATAGGCAAAACGCTTATTGCCAGACTTCTTTTCAACAACCTTGACAACCTCATCATTCATGCCAAGGTTCAGGATGGTATCCATCATGCCAGGCATGGAAGCACGGGCACCGGAACGGACCGATACAAGCAGCGGATTGACCGGATCGCCAAGTTTCATACCGGTTTCTTCTTCCAGCCACTTTGTATATTCATCAATCTGTGCCTGTACATCATCCGAAATCTTTTCACCGTCATCATAGTACTTGATGCATGCCTCAGTTGTAATTGTGTAGCCCTCCGGCACCGGAAGGTGCAGTGACTTCATTTCAGCAAGGTTTGCGCCCTTGCCGCCAAGAAGCTCACGCATGTTTGCATTTCCCTCAGCAAACTTATAGACATATTTCTTTTCTGTCATACTGCCTCCTTATTCGTTATTTTGATTATATGACAACGCTTTCATGAAAACAATCTTTTCTGGGACAGCCTCTTTTCACCCAATTCATAAAAAATATGCAGGGACGATAGTCTTCTGCATATTTGTAAATCAGGCGTTAAATTTTGATTTCAGATAATCTGTGATCAGTCCGGCCGTATCATCCGTCAGATCATCTTTGGTCAGCAGCTCCCGCTCACTGCCGCATGCATAGTAATTGTCAAACAGCATGCTTTCCGGCACAAACTCAGATGTATTGCCCTGCACAAACAGCATCGGCACGGATGCCTGCTTGAGCTGACGAACCGTGGAAACATCCTTCAAAGAGAAGTGCAGAATCTGACGGACCAGCAGTTCAACCCCCGGCATGACAATTCTGCCATCTGCCTTCATGGCATGGCTGATGCCGCGTACCAGCACTTCATTGACATCACTGAAGCCGCCCTGGGCAACACCGCAGACCACATTCCTGGGAATATAGTCACCGACTGCATTCATCACCGCATTGGCACCGATGGAAACACCATACAGGCCAATGCGGGCATCAGGATCCAGATTGACAAGATAGTTAACCCAGCTGATCAGATCATAGTGCTCTGCCCAGCCAAGGGTTGTATATTTTCCTTCGCTCTTGCCGCAGCCTCTGCTGTCAGCAGCCAGTACATTAAAGCCAGCCTGATCAAGAGCATACAGATAATCCAGCAGTGTGCCGGCATAGCTGCCCGGGCCAAAGGCCAGCACAACCCAGTTGTGGCTGTCCGGATGATTCTGCAGACGCAGAGCATGCAGCTTGAGACCGTCAAATGAATTCAGCGTGTCATCTTCCCGCACTGAATTGTGGAACCACTCTGCCTTTTCGCCGTTCTTGAAAGTCAGAAAGGCAGTGCCGCCCTTTCCGGAGTACAGATCCGACTGGGCAAGATTGAATACCTGATGGAAGATATAGGCGCTGACACCTGCATAGGCACCAGCAGCTGCACCTGCTGTGATGGCTGCAGCTTTCAGAAAGGGATGATCATTCTTTTTGCTCATATATTCGCTCCTTTGTTGCATTTTTCACTAAGGGAATTATAGCATGCCTGCATCGTAAGAAGAACCCTTCTCTTTTGAACAGAGTAGCTTGTTTGGCAGGAAATATTATGGTACATCATACCTATGATTCAGAAAAACTTATTATATTCAGATCAATCCCTCAGTGTGATCAAGGATGCGGCTGTTCTGGCTGCCATCTTCTGGGGGATTCTCTTTGTCAGTATGCTGATTGACAGAAGGCGGATGCGCAACTGCTTCTTCCTGCTGGCTGCCCTGCTGATGACCCAGCCGCTGATTGCATCCATGTTCGGCAGATACAGCGATGTAGCTGCACTGGTGATCCTGATCCTGATCTGTGCAGTATTGCTGGCTGTCCCAATCGTGCTGATCAGCAATGGCATCATCATGCTGAGACGGGAAGGAAAAAGCTTTGCCAACATGCTGTCCCTGCTGTTTGGCCTGTTCATCGGTGCCGGTGAAATTGCCACGATCTGTGTTGTCTTTCAGACCAGCATCACCTCGGTTCCGGTGATGGTTATGATCTCCGTCACGGTCATCTATTTCTGTCTGATCTTTCTGTCTTTCTTCCTGTATTCGCTGTTTATTCAGCATATTCCCCATACCCGTGACTTCGACTATGTCATCATTCACGGTGCCGGTCTGCTGCATGGCAACCAGATATCACCTCTGCTGGCAGACCGCATGAACAAAGCCATCCAGGTGTACCAGAAAGACAAAACCCATCCCATCATGATTCCCAGCGGCGGTCAGGGATCTGATGAAACAGTGTCTGAGGCAAGAGCTATGGCAGACTATCTGGTGGTGCATGGTGTGGATCCCAAAGATATTGAACTGGAAGACAAGTCGCTGAATACATGGCAGAATCTGCAGAATTCTTTTGCCATCATCAACAGCCATGAAGGCAGAAAGCGCACTGCCCTTGTCACGTCCAATTACCATGTTTACCGCTGTCTGCAGTACTGCCGCCAGCTTGGCTTCAAATGTACCGGTATTGGTGCCCATACTGCTGCTTACTACTATCCAAGTGCTTTGATCCGGGAATTTGCGGCTGTCATGAAAAACAAGCGGCATCTGGCCTTGATCCTGCTTGGCTGGCTCGCTCTGCTGATCCCGCTGATCTTAATGGCCGTCATGTGATTGCATAAGAAAATGCTCTGCTTTTGCACAGAGCATTTTTATGTAGTTACTTTTTCAGCTGGGCAAGACGGGTGGTGATGACCTCATACTGTTTCTGATAGGCTTCCTGTTTCTGCTTCTCAGAATCAATCTTGGCTGCCGGTGCCTTGGCAAGGAAGCCAGGATTGGACAGGATGTGGCTGCTTCTTGCCAGCTCTGACTCCAGGCGCTTCTTTTCTGCTTCCAGCTTCTTGATCTCTTCAGCCGGATCCTGCAGCTGGCTGCTTGGCAGATACAAAGAACCCTGATAGATGGTTTCGACAGTCAGATCGCCATCCAGTTCTTCTTTCCATTCTGCCTTTGCCATCTTGGCAAGAATTGCGGAAAGATATGGCTTTGGTGAAATGACATTGCCATCAAGATCCTTTGCCATGACAGAAAGCACAGCACTTGGTTTCAGATCATTGGCTGCCTTGATTTCACGAATCTTCTGAATCATGGAGACCAGACGGTCCATGCCTTCCATGTCGGCTTCCGGAATATTGTCGATATGCTTTGGCCATGTTTCTTTGCAGATAGATTCCTGTGTGTGCGGCATGGTCAGGTAGATTTCCTCAGTCACAAATGGCATGAACGGATGCAGCAGGCGGACAATGTTGTTCAGTACAACCAGCAGTGTAGACTGTGCACCCTTGCGGATGGCAGGATCATCACTGTTGAGTGAACTCTTGCACATCTCAAGATACCAGCTGCAGAAATCATTCCAGACAAAGGAATACAGCTCATTGCCGACCAGGGCAAATTCATACTTTTCCATGTTCTCACTGACATGGTCAATGGTCAGATTCAGCTTATTCAGAATCCAGGCATCCGCTGCCGAGAGATTTGTCAGATCGACATCATCCATACGCATGCCGTCATCCAGGTTCATCAGCACAAATCTTGATGCATTCCAGAGCTTGTTGATGAAGTTCCAAGCTGCTTCCACCTTGGCTGGGATATAGCGCATATCCTGGCCTGGGGTGCTGTTGGTGGTCAGGAAGAAACGCAGAGCATCGACACCATAGTCATCGATGACTTTCATTGGATCGATACCATTGCCAAGCGACTTGGACATCTTTCTGCCCTGTTCATCACGGATCAGACCGTGGATGAGCACATCGCGGAACGGTCTGTTATGCGTAAAGTGACGGGCCTGGAATGCCATTCTGGCAACCCAGAAGAAGATGATGTCATAGCCGGTCACAAGCACATCGGTTGGATAGTAGCGCTTGAAGTCTTCGGTTTCTTCAGGCCAGCCCAAGGTTGCAAACGGCCACAGGGCACTGGAGAACCAGGTATCCAGAACATCTTCATCCTGTACCCAGTTTTCCGGGTCCTTCGGATCAGTTTCGCCGACATAGGTCTCGCCAGTCTTCTTGTTATACCATGCCGGAATGCGGTGTCCCCACCACAGCTGACGGGAAATGCACCAGTCTTCAATGTTCTCCAGCCACTGATTGAATGTCTTTTCAAAGCGCTCCGGATAGAAGTTGATCTTCTGATCCGGGTCTTTCTGATGGGCAAGCACATCATCAGCGAGCGGTTTCATGCGCACAAACCACTGCTGGGAAAGATACGGCTCCACCACGCAATGAGTTCTCTCGGAATGGCCGACATTGTGGGTGATGTTTTCAATCTTGACAAGATTTCCATCTTCCTTGATCTGTTCAACAACAGCATCACGGGCTGCATAGCGGTCCATGCCTTCATACTTGCCGCACAGTTTGTTCATGGTGCCATCCGGATTCATGCAGATGGGCTTTGGCAGATGGTGGCGCTCGGCAATGGCAAAGTCATTGGGATCATGGGCTGGTGTGCACTTCATGATGGCAGTGCCGAAGTCCATATCGATGTAGTCATCGCCGATGATCGGCAATTCCTCACCATTGGCCGGGTTGGTTGTATGCAGGCCGATCAGATGCTTCCAGCGCTCATCATTCGGATTGACGACGATGCACACATCACCAAACATCGTTTCCGGACGGGTGGTCGCAACATGAATTTCTTCCCCTGTCTCTTTAACGACATAGCGGAAATAGTACATCTTGCCGGGATCATCCTGGTAATAGACCTCGATATTGGACAAGGCAGTTCTTGCCTCCGGATCCCAGTTGATGATACGCCAGCCGCGGTAAATCAAACCCTCGTTGTACAGAGTGACAAAGACGTGGCGGACAGCCTTGTTGAAGCCTTCATCCATGGTGAAACGCTCACGGCTGTAGTCCAGAGAGTTGCCAAGCTTTGCCCACTGCTTGCGGATGGTAGAGGCGTATTCTTCTTTCCACTCCCAGGCTCGCTCCATGAATTTTTCACGGCCGATATCATAGCGGGAAATGCCTTCGCTCTTGAGTCTGGCATCAACTCTTGCCTGGGTTGCAATGCCGGCATGATCCATGCCCGGCAGATACAGCATGTCGTATCCCTGCATCCGCTTGTAGCGGGCGATAATGTCCTGCAGCGTGTTGTCCCAGGCATGGCCGATATGCAGAATACCGGTCACATTCGGGGGCGGGATGACAATGGTAAAGGGATCCTTGGCCTTATCACCGGCAGTGAAGTATCCCTTCTTGACCCATTCATCATAACGGCCGTCTTCGACTGCCTTATGATCATACTTTGCATCAAGATTCTTCTTCATTCTTCCTCCTGTAACAAAACAAAAAGCGTCTGCAGTGCAAGGACGCAGACGCTGGCGTGGTACCACCTTAGCTTACTTCTCAAAATGCATAACGTGCATGACACGGTACTGCTTACTGATCTTTTCAGCAGTACAGCTGCCGGAGGACTTCATGAAGGCGGATATCTGCTTGCACCAGCCGCAGACTCTCTGCTGATCCGTTGGCATCACTACTCATTCCGGCAATTGCCTTGCTCAGATTGTAACATAACACGGCTGAAAATTCAGCGGTGAATTGCATCGATAAAGCGGCGCAGGAAGCCGGTATTGCCCATTTTCCGGGTGATGATATCGGCAGCGATGAAATTCAGGATGTACAGGGCAAGCCGCAGCCATGGATTTAATCCAAACAGGACGTCAAATGCCGTAATGATCAATACGCCAATAGCAAAAATGATGATGCACGTGATCATCATTGAGAAGAAATAGCGGCGCCTGGTTCTGGCCAGTTCTCTGCTTGGCTTTGGCTGTTTCATGCCCTCATTGTAACATGGTACAATGATGCTATGTGTGGAAGATACCAGTTTTACGATAACAAATCCATCTCAATCCGCCATCTGATTGAAATGGCCAGGCAGAAAATGCCGCCGGCAGAATTTGAACAGCTGTCTCTTTTTGAAGTGTTTCCAGGGCAGAAAGTTCTGATTGGTGCCTTTGACCAGAAAGCGCAGCGGTTTGGTTCCTGTATCATGAAATGGGGTTATACGCGGGGCAATGGCATGGTCATCAATGCCCGTTCAGAGACTTTTTTATATTCCCCTTTCTTTGCGGATTCCTGCCCCTGTGCCATACAGTGCAGCGGCTATTATGAATGGTCCAAACAACCCAGGCGTAAATACTATTTCACCAGTAAAACAGATCCGGTGTATCTGGCCGGCATATGCCATCAGGAAGCAGACGGCCTGCATTTTGTCATTCTGACAGAAGATGCCCGGAATGCACAGAAAGAGATTCATGACCGCCAGCCGATCATGCTGGATCAGGAAAAAGCAAAGGCATGGTGTAAAGATATCACCATGCCTCTGTCGCAAATTTCTCTACAGGACAGAATCATTCAGATCGCTGCTTAGAACAGCCGGTCATTATGACTGATCTTCAGATGTTCGTATGCCTTTTCGGTTGCGACCCGGCCCCTGCTGGTGCGGTTGACAAAGCCAATCTGGATCAGATATGGCTCATAGACATCTTCCAGAGTAGTCGCCTCTTCTGAGATCGAATTCGCCAGTGACTCAAGGCCGACCGGACCGCCGTCAAAGCGTTCAATGATCCCGCGCAGATATCGGATATCCACTTCATCCAGGCCAAGTGCATCCACATGGAGACGGTTGAGTGATTCATCCGCAATTTCCTTTGTGATGCGGCCATCATTGAGTACCTGGGCAAAATCACGGATGCGCCGCAGCAGGCGGTTGGCAATACGCGGTGTGCCTCTGGAGCGCTTGGCAATCTCGATGGCTGCTTCTTCATCGATTTCAGTATTCAAAACTCTTGCCGTTCTTTTCACGATGCTTTCCAGCTGATCCTGCGTGTAGTAATTCAGCTTGGAGACGATGCCAAAGCGGTCCCGCAAAGGTGCAGACAGATCACCGGCTCTGGTTGTTGCACCAACAAGTGTAAACGGCGGCAGATCGAGGCGGATGGATCTTGCCTCCGTATCTTTGCCAACCATGACATCGATGCAGAAGTCTTCCATAGCAGGATACAGGACTTCCTCAACGATCTTTGGCAGACGATGAATTTCATCAATGAAGAGAATATCGCCTGGTTCAAGAACGGAAAGCACCGCAGCCAGATCCCCGGGCTTATCGATGCTTGGCCCGGAAACCGTGCGGACATGGGTATGCATCTCATTGGCAAGGATGTAGGCCAGAGTTGTTTTGCCAAGTCCCGGCGGACCGTACAGCAGAACATGATCAAGAGATTCATGCCGCTGCAGGGCTGCCTGTATGAAGATGCGCAGATTGCTTTTCAGATCATCCTGACCTACATATTCATCCAGCGTCTGCGGGCGAATATTTTCCTCATCATCACCCTTCTCCGGCATGGCACTCAGCAGATCATTTTCATCCCTCATGGCTTATCCTCCCAGACGATTATTCATCAGGGCGCGCAGACCGATCTTGAGATAGTCTTCCGTGCGCAGACCCGGACTCTTCTTCATGATGTTAACAGCTTTTTCGATTTCATTGGGCCGATAGCCGAAATTCTTCAGGCCTTCCGCCGCTTCCGCCATTTCCTTTGGCAATTCTTCTGCCGCAGAGGCATTGTTCTTTTGGGCAACCTGGACAAGCTTGCCTTTGAGATCCAGAACGATCTGACTGGCTGCCTTAGGCCCGATCCCTGGCATGGACTTGAGATATTTGACATCACCTGCCTCAATAGCGGCAATAATCTTTTCATACTTGTCACGTGACAGGATATTCATGGCCGTCTTAGGACCCAGTCCCTTGACAGAAATCAGGCGGAGAAACAGCTGCTTTTCATCCTGTGAAGAGAAACCAAACAGCCGCATGTCATTTTCACTGATATGCAGATAGGTATAGACTTTGATCTGCTCCCCCGCATGCACATCTGAAACATGCGGATAATAGATTTCCCAGCCCATGCCAGCATGGTCAACTGTGATACTGTCAGCAGAAATGGCATCAATGGTTCCGTTGATGAACGCAATCATTCCTTATACCCCATGATATAGCGGCCGACAATGACCTGATCGCCATCTCTGGCACCAGCCTGATACAAAGCTTTATCAACGCCCATCTGATTGAGCTTCAGGGCAAACTGATAAGATTCATTTTCATCATCGAAGTCAATAGTCTCAGCCATGCGGTCAATCTTTTCAGATTCCACCTTATAGCGGTGCGGTCCCTGTTTGGTAATGTAGAAATCAGGACGCTTGGGCTGATACTGATACACAACCGTTTCTTCCTGCGGTTCAGGATTTTCTGCCTCCGCCTTCTTTGCCTGGTCAATGGCATCCATGGCTGCATAAAGCACTTCATTGACACCCTTATGCTGCAGGGCACTCATTTCAAACACATGCAGGTCCGGATATGCTTTCTTGAATTCTTCCAGATAAACCGGTGCATACTCATCATCCATCTTGCCGGCAACAACAATCTGCGGCTTTTCGGCCAGATCATGTCCATAGCTGGCCAGTTCATGGTTGATGACCTGATAGCATTCCACGGGATCTCCCTGCTGTCCTGACATATCAACCAGATGGATCAGAACACGGCAGCGGCGGATATGACGTAAAAATTCATCACCGAGGCCTTTGCCTTCCGCTGCTCCTTCAATCAGTCCGGGCATGTCAGCTAATACAAAGCTGCGGCCATCCGGCAGATCTACTACACCGATATTTGGTTCCAGAGTTGTGAACTGATAGGGTGCAATGGCAGGTTTTGCATTGGTCACGATGGACAGGAATGTGGATTTGCCAACGGATGGAAAACCGACAAGACCGCAGTCTGCCAGCAGCCTGAGTTCCAGCTGCAGATCCAGGCTCTGTCCGATTTCACCAGGCTGGGCATATTCCGGTGCATCATTTCTGGCTGTTGCAAAATGCCAGTTGCCAAGTCCTCCCTTACCGCCATGGGCAATCAGGACTTTCTGTCCAGGCTGGGTCAGATCTGCAAGCAGATCATTGTTGGCAGCATTGCGGATCATAGTTCCAGGAGGAACCGGGACAACAATGTCATCTCCGCTTTTTCCATGCATTTTCTTAATCAGACCAGGTGCTCCGTTGCCTGCTTTAATGGTTTTGGTATAGCGCAGCTTTGTCAGAGTTGTTTCATTTGTGTCGACACAGAAATAGATGTCGCCGCCCTTGCCGCCGTCACCGCCGAAAGGACCGCCATTGGGATAGAACTTCTCTCTGCGCCAGGCAACACAGCCTCTGCCGCCATCGCCTGCTTTCACGTGCAGCTTAATATAATCAATCATGCGGCACCTCCTCTTTCCTAATTAATAAAATGCTCCTGACAGCAGTCAGGAGCGTTGGATTCATTCTTCAGTTTAAGCTTCCTGCGGATAAACAGAAACCTGTTTCTTATCCTTGCCAAGGCGCTCATACTTGACGATACCAGATGCTGTCGCAAACAGTGTATCATCACCGGCACGCTTTACATTCTTGCCCGGCATGATCCGTGTGCCTCTCTGACGGTAAATAATAGAACCGCAGTTGGCAAACTCACCGTCTGCCTTCTTGGCACCAAGACGTCTGCCAGCAGAGTCACGGCCGTTCTTTGTGGAAGATACACCTTTTTTACTGGCGAAGAACTGAATATCTAATGTGAACTTCATGGTTTTGCCTCCATTTTTACTTTAACAAATTGCTTTTCCGTTTCTGCAACGGTCAGCAGCTGAATGAGACCGGTACGCATTACCGGTTCACTCAGAGAATCCGGCCTGGAAATATGAATCGAAATACAGTTATCTGTCACCTGACATTCACTGCCAGGTACAAGCTGATCCACTGCATTCAGCAGGCCAAATCCAATTGCGCTCACAGCTGCACAGACAAGATCTTTCCCATATACATCAGAACCTGCATGGCCCGTGATGCGCAGATCACAGATCTTTTCATCCTTTTCAGCTGCGGTGATACGAATCATGATCAGCCTTCAATTGATACAACTGTAAGCTTTGTATACGGCTGACGATGACCCTGACGGGCACGGGTAGACCCCTTCTTCGCCTTATACTTGAATACGCGGACCTTCTTGTCCTTGCCCTGCTTCTCAACCTTGCAGGTTACCTTGGCACCCTCAACATAAGGAGTACCAATCTTGGTGCCTTCATTGCTGAGAAGGCAAACCTTGTCAAATACTACTTCCTCACCAGCTTCTACATTGAGCTTCTCAACGAAGATAGACTGGCCAGCTTCAACCTTGAGCTGTTTTCCGCCTGTTTCGATAACTGCGTACATTTCTACACCTCCTGACACTTATCATAAGACGCGCCATTAAGGGGACATATTGTCTTAACCCTGTTCTGAGCGGTTACAGACCTCATCAAGAGGGCTGATAACGGAGATATTCTAGCATAAACAAATGCGATGTCAATCTGCATTATTTCAGCAGTCTGGCAATCTTCTTAGCATACTTCACACGTTCCCTGGCATCACAGTTCGAGATGCGTGTAAACATGTCAAAGATCTTCAGTTTGCGGTCTGTCTTGTAAGACTCATCCAGTTCCACTTTGACAATCATTGGATTCAGTGCATCCACAAATTCCTGATCACTTATATCCTTGCTGTTTCTGGCCAGATCAATCAGTTGCTGGCCCAATTCACTCTTTGCCATAATTACTCCTGCGATTAAAGGAAATCATCCTTGGTTTCTGGTCTGACGGTAACGGTTTCTTCTGCTGCGACACACTTTTCCAGCATCGTCTGCCAGTCAAACTTAGATTCATAATATTCAGACTTATGAATGGTTGGATTGGTTACCGGATTCTTGGGATCAAAGATGGTGCAGCAGTCTTCATAAGGAAGAATGGATGTTTCATACGTGCCGATCCGGCGGGCAAGATCAATGATCTCAACCTTGTCAAAGCAGACAAGCGGCCGCAGCACCGGAATGCGGATCACGTCATTGATGACAGCCATGGAAGACAATGTCTGGGATGCAACCTGTCCTACACTTTCCCCTGTGCCAAGGGCAAGGCAGTTATTCTGCTTCGCCACCATCTCAGCCAGACGGAACATCATTCTTCTCATCAATGTGACAGCATACGGATCCCCTGCTGCTTTATAAATAGCAAGCTGGATATCCGTAAAATTAAGATAGTGAATCTTCATGCGGCCCTGATAAATGGAAACAAGTCTTGCCAGTTCAGCAACTTTGTCACGGGCTGCCTGACTTGTATATGGCGGTGAAGCAAAGTGCACTGCCTCTACTTCAATGCCTCTCTTCATCAGCTCATAAGCTGCCACCGGTGAATCAATGCCGCCGGACAGCAGCAGAAGTACCTTGCCATTGATGCCTGCCGGATAACCGCCGGCACCGGGAATCTTGTCACTGGTGATATACGTATCATTCTCATGGATTTCCACCCGGATCAGCAGTTGGGGATTATGAACATCCACCTGCAGATCCGTATTGTCAAGAATCACACCTGCAATGTGGCGGTTGACGGCATCAGAGACCATCGGAAATGTCTTGTCATGACGCTTTGTCAGCATCTTGAATGTCTTTTTGTCCGTTTCCTTTGCAATCTCCAGACAGCGGGCTGTAATGGCATCAATATCGCTGTCTACACGTTCTGTGAAAGAGAAAGAAGAAATGCCGAATACTTTCTTGAGACGCTCCGCAATCTCCTCAGGATCTTCATCCTGCAGTTTGATATAGATGCGGTCATAGGTGCGCTTATACTGCAGATCCTTGAAGTCTCTGAGCATGTAGCGGATATTGCGGTCCAACCGACGGATAAAATCTTTCCGATTCTTGCCTTTGGTACTGAGTTCGCCATAGCGAATCAAAACGGTATCATACTTTACCATACTGTTTCGTAATCTCCTTTAATGCAGAAAGAAATGCATCGATCTCTTCCGGTGTGTTATGCCGTGATAAAGATACCCGGATACAGCTGCTGGCTCTGCGGCGGGAATAACCCATGGCAAGCAGCACATAGCTTGGATTGTCACTGCGTGAATCGCATGTACTGCGGGCACTGACCATAAAGCCCTTTTGATTCAGTGCATTCTGCATCACTTCACTGGGAATGTCTTCATATGAGAAATTGATTGTAGAAACAACGCCATCCTCAGGGCTGTTGATCTCAATGCCAGGAATCTGTTTCAGACCAGCAATGAGCTGATCATGCATACCCTTGATATATGCATGATATCTGCGGCCATTTTCCAGTGCCAGACGCAGTGTCTTGGCAAAAACCATATCTGCCACTGCATTTGCGGTACCGCCGCGGATGCCAAATTCCTGTTCACCGCCATTGATCAGCGGTTCAAAGGGAACATAGCCCTTCTTGACCAGAATGCCGCTGCCTTTAAGACCTTCAAGCTTATGGGCACTGATGGATGCCAGATCGATATTGCTCAGATCAAGATCTACCTTTCCGACTGCCTGGGTCAGATCCACATGCATATAGGCATGGGTATGATGGCGGACATAATCCGCAATCTCAGGAATCGGATTGATGGCACCGGACTCGTTGTTGACATACATGATGGAAACAATCGCAGTATCCTCATCCACTGCCTTTTTGACATCATCTACACTGACACGGCCATCCGCACCAACAGGCAGATAGTCGACTCTGGTATGAAACAGGCGTTCCATCTGCCGGCATGCATTCAGAATCGAAGAATGCTCGACGCAGGAAGTGACAATATGGTTCTTTCCCTTCTGGGCAAGCGTAACACCCTTGATCGCGCTGCTGTTCGCCTCGGAAGAACCGGACGTGAAAATGATCTCATCACTTTTGACGCCCAAAAGCCCGGCAGCTGCTGCCCGGGCTTTTTCCATCTTATGATGAATGACAATTCCTTCATCATACAATGACTCGCTGTTACAGTAATCCTGTGCAAGCAGAGATTCGTATGTGCTAAGAACGTCTGGATTCACATTTGTTGTGCTCGCACTGTCAAAATATACTCTATGCACCTTTTGCATTCTCCTTGATCATGTGTTCATAGTTGCCCGGATGAATCTTTTCAATCGTGGCAATTGCCATGGTCAGAGCCTGCGTATATTCACCATTGCGGAAAGCAAGCTCCGCCCGGGTCAGTTCAGAATCAATGTCAGCATAGGTGGAGCGGTAGCGATTGCCAAAGACAATCGTATTTTCAACCATGACAACTGTGCCTACAACATTGTTGACATCATTGTAAAGCTTATAGATAAAGTCAAGTGCTTCCTGCAGGGCACTGTTCACTGTCTGGATATTCAGCGGCACCTGGGCCATCATCTGCTTCAGATGATCAATATAGCTTTCTGCCTTCTTCATATCACTGTCATACTGACGAGAGATATTAGGAAGTTTATACTTGCGGATCTTCACCTGAATCTGGTTCATGATGATCTGCAGTTTAACAAGCTGTTTGCGGGCACGCTCCTCATCACCGGATGCTGCTTCAATCTTGGTGCGCATCTTGCCAAGTGAATCACTGATTTCATGAATGCCATCATTCAATTCCTTCAATGCAACCAAAACAGTTGTACTTGGAATCATATGGTTCTTGACGCTCTCCATGATCCGCGGCCGCTCTGCCTGCAGGCGCTGGAATTCTTCTTTGCGCTTGATCAGATCATGATCCATGCCCTCCAGGCCAAAGCGGACATTGGTATGATCATAATGATCTGTCACATACTGGAATGTCTTCTCTACCTGGGCAAACTGTGTCTCGGTATCTTGCGCCAGTGTATTTAGTTCATCAAAAGCTTTGCCTTCTTTATTAACAGCATCATCTAATTGCTGAATTCGCTGCTTGTAATCATCCAGATGGGCACGTACGCCATCAACATGGCCGCTCTTGAGATTCTTGAGATCATCCTTCAGGGCAACCGTCAGTGTACTGAGATTATTCTCAATCTCAATATGTTTAAGGTATACGCCCCGGTTGCGCTCACGGGCATAATCCTTATGCAGATTCTCTGCCATGTTGGGAATCACACCGCGGGCATCTGTCAGAAGTGATGGCATCTGTTCTACATTGGTCTGAATCTCATCCAGGGAATTCTTGATATTCACAAGTTCCTGATTTGCTTTTTCAAAGTCAGAGGAGAACATCCATTCTTCGAATGTTGAGAACATCTGTTCTGTAGAACTGATCTTCTCTTCCAGGTACTGCCAGCAGTAGGAAAGCTCCGCACTGTGTTCCTGTGCTTCACTCTTGAGGGCGCGGAAACGGTTCTTGTAAGAAGTGACAAGCTGCCTCTGGGTTGTTTCCTTGGCAAGAATCAGATCCAGCATATCATTCAGGGTTGTGGCACCGGTCTTGGCAGCAGTCAGCTCTTCATCCAGCTGATCCAGAAGACCATCCGCTTTCTTCAGCTTGCCAACAGAAATGGCGTCATCCGCATCGGAAAGATGCTCCGCCGCAGCAGCGACATTTTCTTCATACTTGTCAAAGACTTCCTGTGCTTCCTTGACTTTTCTGGTTGTTTCTTCATCGATACGCCCAATTGTATTTGCCTTGTTCATCTTGAACTGCAGCGGAAAATTCTTGAGCTCATCATAACGGTCCTGATACCCCTTGAGGTCCTTCTGGTAGCTCTTGGTACGAACACGTGTAATGACCATCCAGATCAGTAATATCAAAACAACCACGGCTATGGCTGCAAGTACGCGTAAATCGCTTAAAATGTTCAGAACCTGATTCATTGTGCCTTCCTCCCATTTTGATCACTTCTCAAAGCTTATTTATTCTATCATAAATCCTCGCACTTTTTGTGTGTGACTGTGAATCGTTATGGTCAACATCGAAGAATATGATTGTTCAAGTTTACGGCATGATGCATATCAACACAACAAAAATCGCGATAAATACACGGGAAACTGCATGATTTCATTGACTTGTGAAAGGCTATAATGATATCATAGACCAGCGACTAATGATAGCAGCATGCAGAGTCATGGTCCAGGCGTTGCGAACATCCCGTTGGGATGCGCTCCCAGTAGCCGGCTGCAAACGGTGAACAGCCCTGTTGCAACACCCGCCAGAAGATGATCTGCACCTGTTGTTGTTTCTCAGCCATTATTATAGGAGGAAACAAAAACATGGCACGTTACACAGGTCCGGTATGGAAGAAGTCCAGACGTCTGAGCTTCTCCGTTCTCGAAACCGGCGAAGAACTCAAGAAGAGAACTTATGCACCTGGCCAGCATGGCCCGACAAAGCGTATCAAGCTGAGCAACTATGGTACTCAGCTGCGTGAGAAGCAGAGAGTCCGCAACATGTATGGTCTGAACGAGCGTCAGTTCGTTAACCTGTTCGAAAAGGCATCCCGTATGGATGGCATGGCTGGTGTCAACTTCCTTATTCTGCTGGAGAGCAGACTGGATAATGTTGTCTACCGCATGGGTTTTGCCAGAACAAGAAAGGCTGCCAGACAGCTTGTCAACCACGGCCACATTGCCGTCAATGGCAAGAAGGTAGATATCCCTTCTGCACAGGTATTCCCTGGTGATGTTGTCTCTGTTCGTGACAACGCCAAGAATATGAAGTGCATCAGCGAGTCCCTCGAATCCAACATTGCTAAGCCTGCATTTGTTGAAGTCGACAAGGACAACCTGAAGGGAACATTCGTCAGAGTTCCTGAGCGTTCTGAACTGAACCAGGAAGTCAACGAGTCCCTGATCGTTGAATACTACAACAGGTAATTTCACCGGATTCATGAAAGCCGCTTGCAGAGCGGCTTTTTTCATGCTTTACAGAAAGATCAGAAACTTACAAAGACAGAAAAAAGACAAGATGCTGTTTAAGCATGACTTGTCCTTTCAAACAACATGAATTGTAAATCAGCCTGCCATGGCTTATTGCACCGCTGACTCGCCAGATACCTGAGCCTGCGAATCTGTTGTCGGCTCAGGCAGTTGAGATGGCTGTGCCGGCGTTGGTTCCGGCACAATCGTTGGTACAGGTTCAGGTGTTTCCGGTGCAGCAGGTGTTTGGTTATCATTGCTGCCATGATCATCAGTATCATCCTGCGTATTCCTGCTCTGGCCGGAACCATCATCATCAGTATCGGATGCATCAGAATCATTATCGTAACGTCTGCCAGCGCCGGACCGTGAATGATTTGAATAACTGTTATTTGTATTGTACTGTGCAGTATCCGCCGTCTGCGAGCTGCTGTTGTCCTCTTCCGTTTCAGGTGAAGCAGTGCTTTCCGCGTGCTTTGCCAGCGTCACCGTAACAACTGCAGAGCGTTTGATCTTTGTGCCAGCAGATGGATCCATGCTGAAAAATACATCATCGTCAAGATCCTGACTGTCAGTATATGTGTATGTTACCTTGGAAAAATCGTTGCTCGCGAACCATGCTTCGTTTTCATCCTTATTCTTTCCTGACCTGAGAAATCAAGAAGCTGTACTTCCTGATCCGGATCCGGTTCCTGTGAAAGCGTAAAGGTCAGTGTGCCATTGGATGACAGCTTTCTTGCTGACTGGCTGATGACACAATCTGTCAGCACATCATCGCTGTATTCTTCTTCAAACTTGATCTGATCTGTCAGATTGTTTTTCTTTGCCCAGATTTCAACGATACGCTGTGCCTTCCCGCTGAAATCCGGCACTGTGACTGTCTGATGATCCGCATTCACTGCATAAACGGCATAGGCTGCTGTTCCAGCCCCAGCTGTAATCACAGCAGCCAGAACAATTTTCAGGCCTGGTTTTACTGTAAAAGACATCTTGTGATCCCCCCCTCACCCTGTTTTCAAACTGCCTGCAAAGGTATTCCCATTAAACCGAAACCGAGGCCAGTCTGATCGTCAAATACCTCTGTCCCGATGACATCATACGTCCTGACTCACAGGTGGTGGAAAGTTTGTTCATCCAAAAAAACTGCAGCCTGTATAATGGGCTGCAGTCTGATCATTTGTTTGTGATTTCAGCCAATAAAGCCAAATCCGAAGCGCGGCTTGATCCAGTCAAGCAGGATCTGTTCCTGTTCAGGAATTCTGCCGACCAGATTGTATTCATCGGAAAGTTCAAGATCTTTGAGGACAATCCAGATTTCACCACGGTAATGTTCCAGGTTATCGTTAACAATGACTACATCGCCTCTATGTGCCATCTTATCTGCTCTCTTTCTGAACGGGATGGACTGACCAGCAAATTCAATCCGCGGCCAGGAGGAGCGGATAATCAGATCGTTGCAGTCATCACGTGACTGATGCTTGTCCCACAGAGTGATCTTCTTTTCTGTTTCGGTTGCCCCTTTGTCCCAGTCAATGCGCATATTGATCTTGGTCAGATCGGTATCGGCCATAGCCTTGAGTTCCTCATCCGAAGCATAGCAGTTGCCAACCAGAATATCCTGGCAGAGATTGATGGCATTGAGGTGGCGGACCTGCAGATCAATCGGCAGATCACGATCCATTTCCAGGGTTGGCAGTCCGTCATAGACAGGCCATGGGCCAAAGGTATTCTTCTGCTGGGAAGAAACAAAACTGGCAATACGCAGACCGGTTTTATTATATGCAGATGTCAGCTCGATATATCTTGCCAGACCCATGCCGGTATGGCGCTGCGGGAAGAAGTTGGAGCACATGCACATGTTCTCCTTGTCGGCACCGCACTTGATCAGGTTGTCGATATCGACAGTACCGGATGCGTTATATTCAATCTTGATGCCATATGGATTGTGTGTGATGGCAATATCCTCCACTTCGCCAAAGTGTCCGTCAAGACGGATGATATCAAGTCCAATCTGATGGAACACAGACAGATCATACGGAGTTGCGCCAAGCCGCTTGAACACTTCTGGGTTTGTATCAGCAGAAATGATCATGCCTGCCTCATGTGCCACAGCACAAAGCTTTGAGAAATTGGCAACCACTTCATCTTTGTTTTCCTTGACGCTCAGAAAACATGTAAATACACGTTTAAAGCCAAGCTTACCTGCCTTGCGGATATAGGCATACGTCTCTTCATTGGTTGTATGTTCCGGATATACGGAAATACCAAGCTGTTTCATTACTGATTTTCCTCCTTCAGTACACTTTCACCATTGCTTTCAATAATTTCTTTATAGGCATCGAACGACTTCTTCTTATATCTGGCAAGCGTGCCGGTACCGTCATTGTTGCGGTCAACATAGATGAAGCCATAGCGCTTCTTCATTTCACCAGTACCTGCAGAGACAAGATCAATCGGTCCCCACCAGAGGTAGCCCATGCAGTCAACGCCATCTTCAATGGCTTCATTGACCTGCACCACATGTTCTTTCAGATAGTGAACCCGGAATGGATCATCAACGGTATGATCTGCATTCAGCTGCTCATCCAGGCCGATGCCATTTTCGACAATAAACAGCGGCTTATGGTAGCGGTCATACAGAACATTCATCGTATAGCGCAGTCCCAGTGGATCTACCGGCCATGCCCATGGCTTTGGCGAGCATTCCTTCAGATACGGATTGGTTCTGCCGGTAATACCGCCGGTATCCAGACCATTCTTTGCACCAATGTCATATGTAGAAGAACGGTAATAGCTGAAGGAGAAGAAATCTACCGGATAGTCATGGATGAGCTTTTCTCCTTCTGTGCTGAGGTTCTTTGGTGTCAGTCCTTTCTCACGCCAGATGCGTTTGACATAACCTGGAATGATGCCGAGGCAGAATGGATCGCCAAAGTAGAAGACGCCCATCTGCTGTGTCTGATAAGCACCAAAAACGTTTTCCGGTCTGCAGTCATATGGATATACTGCCGTACCAGAGCATGTCAGCATGCAGCCAACCTCGCAGTCAGGATCAATCTCATGAGCCAGTTTTACCGTATCGGCATTGGCAACCAGAATGTTGTAATAGGCATCCCACTTATCCTGTTCCGTAATAGAGCCGCATGGATCATTCTTGTCGGCAGGATGCAGATCAAGGATGCCGCCGGCAACCAGCGGATTGCGCAGCATTGCATTGACCTCATTGAAGGTCAGCCAGTATTTGACTTTGCCTTTGAAAGCTGTGAACAATGTCTCTGCATAGTTATGCCAGAAGCCGATCAGCTTTTCATTGGTCCATCCGCCGTATTCTGTTAACAGATACAGAGGTGTTTCATAATGGCTCATCGTGATGACTGGTTCCATGCCATAGCCTTTGATTGTATCAATCAGGTCATTATAGAAATCGATGCCGGCCTGGTTAGGCTTTTCTTCATCACCATTGGGGAAGATTCTGCTCCAGGCAATGGACGTACGGAAACACTTGAAACCCATATCTGCCATCAGTCTGAGGTCTTCATGATAGCGGTGATAGAAATCAATGCCTTCATGGGACAGGTAAACTTTGCCTGGATCCAGGCTCATTTCCCACTTGCCGGTTTCTTCATTCCATTTCAGGCCGGGATCACGGCTGGAGATACCAACCATGACATCCGTGATGTCAGGCTTCTTGCCATCTGTCAGCCAGGCACCTTCCAACTGATTGGCAGCAACTGCGCCTCCCCACAAAAAAGACTTTGGAAAACTCATACAGTACATATCCTCTCTTTCTACGAACTTTTCACCAGCACATAGCGCTGTGCTGTCCAGTGATCTTCACTGACAAACAATATGATCCTGTTATCTTCCATTGCCAGAGTCAGATGAACCGTGTTTCCACTTCCATCTTCTGCATCTGACGCATAAACATCTTCTTCTGATTCTTTTGACCATGAGCCGGAATATGTATCACTGTCCACTGTATATGACAGTGTATGGTCTGCATTGATCACCAGTGTCACCTGCGCATTTGTATCGGTAAACGTACCGGAAATGGCAGCTTTCCTTGGCATCCGTGATACGCAAAAGCCAATCACCAGCATCAATGCGCCGGCAATGACAATCGCAGCCCATACGGACATCTGTTTTTTCTTTGCGGCAGCCTGCTGGACAGACAGATCAGCACCGCAGTGCATACAATAGCGGCTGCCAGCGCTGACGGGCTGATGACAGTGCGGACATACTTTCATCTGTTTCATGATGGCTTCACCAACCTGTAGATCTTTTCATCACTGCCTTCACCACTGCTCAAATACACCTCATCGCCAGCCACAAACACGGTTCCATCTTCCACTTTGGTAAACAGCCCGCCAAAGAGATTCTTCAGACGGTATGTATGCGCCTGTTCTGTCCGATATACCTTGCCATTAGATGTATCCGGCCACTGCAGCCCATCACTTGTGACCTGATAGTCATGGGACAAAATAATTTCGGGCACTGTGCCGCTGGCATAGCTGCTGTAATCCTGATGGTCCTGCAGCTGATAAGTGCCTGCAGAAGTCAGGGTCAGTTCTGCCAGAATATTTCCTTTGCCATCATACAGAACCCAGGTGCCTTTGGGCATCGGCCCGCTGGTGCTGAAATAGAAAAACAATGCCGTAACAAGCAGTACTGCTACAATGGCAAGAATGCCAAATTGTCTGAATTTTTTCTGTACAACAGGCAGACGGTGCCCGCACCAGGTGCAGAATGTATCATGATCATCAACGGGTTTGCCGCAATATGGACAGAGCATCTCTTCTTTCCTCTGTCTGACATTCTAGCAGAAAAAAACAGGTCCTGCACCAAATGCATGAAACCTGTTACATTCATCCACAATATGAAATTTATTCAACACCAATGATGAAGCAGTAAACCGGCTGGCCGCCGTCTTCCACATCCACATCGACATCATAGTGGCCGCTGATATAATCAGCGACTTCCTTGCATTCCTGCTCGCTGGCATCTTCACCCTTGATCAGCGTGACGATCTCACTGTCCTCATCACACAGCAGGTCGACCAGCTGCTGGGCAGCCGCAACTTTGTCTTTGACAGTGACCTTGATCTCTTTGTCAAAGATGCCCATGTAATCACCGGCATGGATTGTCTGGCCATTCATGGTTGTATCCTTGATGGCATAGGTAACCTGACCAGTCTTGACATTGGCAATAGCCTCTTCCATGGCCTGCTTATTGGCATCCACCGTCTCATCAGGATTGAAGCTGATGCATGCACTCAGACCCTGCGGTACACTCTTTGTCTCCAGAACAATGATATCCTTGTCAGACGTCACATCCGCCGCCTGTCTGGCAGCCATGATGATATTGGAATTGTTCGGCAGAACAAAGATATGCTTTGCATGAATTCTGGCAATGGCGCTGCAGAAATCTTCCGTGCTTGGATTCATGGTCTGACCGCCGGATACAACCACATCCGTGCGGTATTCTTTAAACAGCTTGGCAAGACCTTCTCCGGCAGCTACGGCAATGATGCCGTATTCCTTTTCAGGCGTGCTGTCGTCCTCCTTTTCATCCAGAATAGAAGGAGACTGCGGCTGCTTGAAGTTTTCAATCTGAATGCGGGTGAACTCACCATAGCGCTCACCAAGAGACAATACGGCACCAGGTGTCATCGTATTGATATGCACCTTGACAAGATTATCATCCACGATCAGCGTAATATGGTTGCCCATCTGTTCCATCTGACGACGGAAGTCTTCCCGGCGGAAGAATGCTTTGTTCTGATCACTCAGCTGCAGAATAAACTCCGTTGCATATCCTGAAGCTTTTTCATTCTTTTCTTCTTCCAGAATCTCTGCCTCAGACAATTCCCTGATCGGTGCACCTTCAAGATCAGCACGGAAGCCTTCAAAGATGACAACCAGACCGGATCCGCCGGAGTCTACGACATGTGCTTCTTTCAATACCGGCAGCAGTTCCGGTGTATGGTCCAGAGATACCTTGGCTTCCTTGCACAAAATATCGATGTATTCTTCCAATGAACACTCGCTGTGACTGTCCACATAAGCCTTTGCCTTATCGGTACTCTCTCTGACAACCGTCAGGATTGTGCCTTCCACCGGTCTCATGACGGCTTTATATGCCATGGCAGAACCATTGCACATCGCATCGGCAAATTCAGCAACACTGACTTCGTTTTTATCTTTGACTGACTTGTAGAAGCCGCGGAAAATCTGAGACAGAATAACACCGGAGTTTCCACGTGCTCCCATCAGCAGGCCTCTGCTCAGTGACTTTGCCACAACCGGAAGTAAATCACTGCCGGATTTATTCACTTCGGCCATGCCATTGGTAAATGTCAGCGACATGTTTGTGCCGGTATCGCCATCCGGTACCGGGAACACATTGCGTGCATCCACCTCTTTCTTCTGATTGCTCAGATTGCTGCAGCCGCTGGCCAGCATCTCTTTGAAAATCTTACCGTTTACAGTATTCATCGTTTGTCCCTCATCAGCCTACTACGCGCACACCCTGCACAAACACATTGACTGCCGCAATATTGACAGACAGTGTCTTTTCCAGGCCATATTTGACCTTCTTCTGTGCTTCTCTGACAGCTTCTGAGATCTTGACACCGAAGCTCACAATAATATACAAATCAATTTCCAGGCCGCTCTCAGTCTTGCGCACAACAACACCTTTAGCATAGTTTTCATTTTTCAGAAGTTCTGCCCAGCCATCGCGCAGCAGCTGTCTGCTGGCCATGCCCACCACGCCATAGCATTCTGTAATCATGCCGCCGGCCAGTGAAGCAACTGCCTCTTCCGAGACAGAGATATTGCCATAATTCGTCTGTTTTTCTACAGTCATAAAGGGTTTTTCTCCTTCAATCATGGGATATTTTAACAATATCCCAACTATTTTACAATGCTCACCAAATGTCCTGCCTGCAAAGACAGATTGGACCAATTGCTTAATTGCTATCGGACGAAACATATGTGCCGGTACTGTATTCGCCGTCGGCATAGTGAGCCAGGAAATCGCCATCCACAACTTCATCACCGTTTTCATCAATTGGAATCGGGATCTTGTTGCCATTGGCATCCAGGGCATCATTGCCGTTTTCATCCGTATAATAATGCTTGATCGCTTTGTCTCCGGAGCTGTTTGTGATCACATTGCCATTGCTGTCAGTCCAGTAATCATCACTTGTCTGATTCCATGGGCATACCTGTGTATTGACAATGCTTCCCCAGTCGGTGCCAACCACACATAAAGAGCGGTCTGACATGTTGGCATAGACATCAAAGTAATAATTCACTTTGTAAAAGCTGTCATAAGATGCATAGAAATAGCCGCCGGTGCGCATCAGCACACGGACTGTGCTGGCATCGTATGACAGACTGTATTTATCGATTTCTGCCATCTGGCTGATGATTTCCGGCTTGACATCAGCCATTGCCTGGGCCAGTTTCTGCGTATCCTCATCAGCGTCAAAGCCGATAATCAGCGGTACATTGGCAATCAGATCAAGATACTGGCTGAGCAGCGGTGCTGTGCTGCCGTCTTCCAGAACAACCTGTGCGGAATCAGTATAGCGATAGCCAAGTACTTTCTTCTCTGTCACTGCTACTTTGACAACATTGCCAGACAGCAGAGAAACCTTGCAGTCACTGACAATCGGGTTCTGGCGTACCTTATAGGAAATCAGCGAAGGAATGCTTGTATAGAACAGCTTCTTTGTGCTCAGGCCGCCAAGCTCTTCAATATAACTGGATGGCAGTACAGAATTGCCGGTTACCTGAACTGCTGCAATCTTTGAGGCAGGCAGTAAGGCATAGATGCCAAGAATCACAGCAAATGCACAGACGATCGCTGCCCGCAGCAGCCGTGGCTGATCCTTGCGGAAACGCTGCGTATCCTGTTTGATGCGCTGGTGGTTCAGGATTTTCTGCACATGTTCATAGCCAAGCGATTCAAGATCTTTATCGCCAAGATTCTCACTCATTCCCAGTTAAATTTCTCCACTTCTGTCTGCAGATCAACACCATACTTTTCTTTTACTTTCTGCTGAATTTCCGTAACGAGCTGCAGATAATCCTCGGCAGAGGCATTGCCATTGTTGATGATAAAGTTGCAGTGTTTCTCAGATACCTGGGCCCCGCCGCAGGCATGGCCGCGGTAGCCGATGCCATCGATCAATGCCCATGCATTGCCGTTTTCCGGATTGCGGAATACGGATCCGCAGCTTGGCTTGTTCAGTGGCTGCGACTGCACTCTGCGGGTGCGTCGGTTGTCCATCAGGGCTGCAATTTCATCTTTGTCACGCGGTGTCAGGGCAAATCTGGCAGCCAGAATAATCCAGTCAGGATGTTTCTGGAAGATGGAAGAACGATAGCTGAACGCACACTGGGCAGCACTAAGCCATTCAAAGTGTCCATCGCGCATGACCAGTACTTCCTGCAGGACATCACAAATCGAAGAACGATAGGCACCCGCATTCATAAAGACCGCACCGCCGACAGTGCCGGGAATGCCAGAGGCAAACTCCAGTCCGGACAGACCGCGTTTCATTGCTTCTACAGAGCAGGCAATGATGGAGCAGCCTGCCTGTGCCGTCAGAACATTTCCATCGTAATAGGTATCATCAAAGAAGCGGTCAAGCTTGATTACAGCGCCGTCATAGTCACGGTCGCTGCACAGCAGATCACTTCCTTTACCAATCATTTTATAGCGCACGCCATTGCGGGCCAGCACCCGCATGACACCATCCAGAGAGACAATATTATGCGGATAGACAACAAAGCGTGCATGACCGCCGATGCGCAGTGTCGTCAGCTCACGCAGTGACCTGCCGCACTCCACTTCGGCCAGTTCCTTCAATGTTTCTTTCAGTGTATCCATCAATGTACCAACTCCTTCATCCAGGCAATCATCTGATCTGCCGCATCTACATGACCCTCCATTTTTGCATTGGCGGCCATCGTATCAAGACGGGCAGCATCTTTCATCAGACCATTGACCATATCCGCAAGTTTCTCTGCGGAAAGGTCCTTCTCTTCCAGCATCACTGCCGCATCCTGTTTCACCAGTTCCATGGCATTGAATACCTGATGGTTATTTGGCACATTCGGACTTGGGATCAGAATGGCAGGCGTCCCAATGGCACTGAGTTCTGCCATGGTGGTAGCTCCTGCCCTGACCACAGCCAGACGGCATGCTTTCAGCATCTTCTTGCCATCAATATAAGGCACGATGTGGATATGATCATCAGACTTTGTCTGGTAAACATAATCGTTGGCTTTGCCAGCTGCAATCAGCACCTGATAATCTGAATCAAACTTAGCGCAGGCTTCATCAATCACCTTTGATACAGATTCAGAGCCAAGGGATCCCATCATGAAGACAACAAAAGGAAGATCCGGGTTCAGGCCAACCTGTACAAGATCTTCTTTTGTACAGACCGTTTTGGCAGCAAGCTGGGCCTCCGGGTTGCCAGTCAGCCGCATCTTGTCAGCACAGGAAGGCACCTGTTCCTTGTTAGCCTGGTAGCAGATCGCAATGGCATCTGCCTTTTTTGCCAGGAAACGGTTGGCTTTGCCCATGAAGGAATTCTGTTCATGCAGCATCACCGGAATACGGCAGGCATTGGCTGCCTGAACAATCGGTACGCTGATATAGTTGCCAAACGCCGCAACAATATCCGGCTTTTCTTTTTTGATGACAGAACGGGCCAGGCTCTTTGCCTTCAGCAGTGAGACCGCAGATTTTACCTTGGCTTTGATGCCGCTGCTCATACCGGACATGCTGGCGCCGTAGAACCGGTATCCTTTTTCGGGAATCAGTCTGCTTTCCATGCGGTTGCTGGATCCCCAGAACACAATCTGACATGCCGGATCCTGCTCTTTTAAGATTTCAGCCAGAGCAAGGGCTGGATATATATGACCGCCGGTACCTCCGGCAGCAATCAACACTTTCATCGAAAATCCTCCGATACCAGTTGATTTTATCACAGGCATATCCATGACAAAAGGGCAATTGGCTCCTCACTTCTTTCCACGATGTACATAAAAAGGGGGCTGTAACAGTTGAATAAGCTGTTACAGCTCATTTTTTTGCGCTTGCACATATTTTCGCTGTATATCTATCAGTGCAAACCAAAAGCCGATTTATTCATGTGAAAAATATGCATAATATCCATG
>NZ_JALBUR010000023.1:0-31070 GCF_033971865.1 Grylomicrobium aquisgranense
GAGAGTATTATCCGCAAGATAACAAAAGACTCTGAGGTTTTTTCCTTTCTAACTGGTGACATTATAAAAAGCAGATCAGTGACAATCAATCTGATCTGCGAATGGTCATTTCGTGAGAGGCGTAACAAGGTAAGTGCGAAAAGAACCATGAACATTTCCGTGAGAAAGTTCCAAAGGGATTTAGCATGAATCAGCTTACGCAGAAAGATATTAACTTTATCTCTAATCAGGTAAATAACTACGTGCGGAAGAAACTGAACTATCACTCACCCTATGAGATTGCACGAATGGTGCTAAATGAAAAGGTGCTTGACCTCAACAGGCTACACTTTATCAATCCCAACCTGGTAGATCTCACACCAATTCTTCGCTAAATGATTTGTCACAAGGCCAGTACTGCCAACCGGTTAAAGAGGAGCTTTCAGTAGAAATTCAGCATAATTTCTATTGGAAGAATACCTTTCAAGCGTTCCAAACCATCTCTCCACACCCAAATAATATCTGATTTTGGTCAAGACAGCTACCTAATCCACCTTGAAAAGCCCGTCAAAAAGGGACGTTTCAATGAGAGGGACACTTCAATGAAAATTGACCGTTTGTATTTGACCAATACATTTTATCGTAATCATAGAGCGTTCTGTTCCTTAATCAAGATTCAAAATTTCCTGCATCAACTGCTTATAAAATTGTTTCGAAGGTCCTGACGAGGTTTTAAGCTTTTCTTCAACTATTGCAAGATCATCTTTCTTTTTTTCTACAAAAATGCGATAGACTAAACTTGCAGTTTGCTTCATATCATCATTTCCTTTAAGTTGCTGGATCTTTTGATTACAAAGCGAACACATTTGACGATCAGATACGGAAACATAGTATATCAATGCAGTTGAGAAAACGGATGCTTTCTGAATATTTCTCAGATTTTTCGTAGCAAACTCTTTTACAATCCGATCCATATTTTTCTTATCACTACACAGGATGTATCGATTCATACGCATATAATTGTAGTTAAAAGAGTTGAGGTGACCATTTTCATACGCATCTTTGACCTGAGTATCAAATTCATCATATCTTCCTTGTTTCAGAAGGGAAACAAGCTGATTCTGAACTGATTCAGATTTTTTCTTTTCCTTATTCTGTGCAATACTAGCAATAATAAATATGATAATCAGTGCTATGGAAATTATGTATTTCATTCTTTTTTCTCCTCATAGACATAGCTGCCCATATAACGGTGAAAATCCGGATCAGAATTTGACGAGAAATCAATTCTACGTATTTCTGCCATAAACTGTGCCAATGTCTGTAGCACAACAAGATATTCAATAGAAACAAACGGATTGCCTTGGTCAAACGAATAAGTAAAATTTGGCAGTTCCACCGTCTTTTCCGGTGAAATGGCATAAACCTCACACTGTTTATGATCTCTTAAATAGCCCAGCAAACGGATTGTTCTTTCATAATGCTTTCCTTCAGCAATTGCCAGAACCATTTTATTTTTATCCATGGCATGATAAATCCCATGCATAAATTCTTCAGTCTCATAGCTTCGAACAGTCAGATGTGTCGTTTCCAATATTTTCAATGCACCTTCCATTGCGGATGGATAGCAATCATCTGCGCCTAATACAACAATATCATCATAATGAGAGAGTCTGATCAGATGGCTGTTACCACATTCCCACACTGCGTCACTGATTTCTGCTACCTTATCTGTGCATATAAGAAGCTTATTACGAAGTGCTGCAGCCTTTTCATCATCTATCAATCCCTTGTTCCATGCAATCTCATTTATAGCAAGTACAACTGTTGCAACACTTGCATAAAGCCCTTCTGTTTTCGGACCAATATCTTCTTCTGGCATATCAATCCGTAGAAATGCATCTGCAGATTTCCTAATCATCGCATTTTTATCATTGGATACAGCAATGCCAATGCATCCCATTTGTCTGGCTTTTTCCAATGCTAGAAGTGTCGAGTAAGAGTGCCCAGCCTGAGAAATACCCACAACAACACTGTTTTCACCTGGATAATTAACTGTATCTGCAAACTGCATTGCACCGTAAACAAAACAAGGAACTTTAAGGATTTTGGAACAGATACTTCTTGAAAAATATGCAGCGTTCAGGCTAGTTCCTGATCCAACAAGGTAAAGATGCTCAATTTTATTATCTGTGAGTATTGCTTTCATTTCTCCTGTATTTTCTGAAATGTGAGCTATCAGATTTCGAATTGTATCTGGAGTACGCTTGATATAAGGACGCAATGACTTCATAAATTACCCTCCCTAAATAATCTGACAACATCATCAAGTGATTGAACAACAGCGTAAGCAATTTCCTTTTCATCTTCTGTTGCAGAATTGACAGACGGAACCATGATGACACGAATTCCAGCGCTGTGTGCGGCTTGGACTCCATATCCGGTATCTTCGAGAACCAGTGCATCATCCGTTTTTAGTCCGAGCCTATTTAGAACTTTTTGATAGATTTCCGGATCCGGCTTTTTCTTTATAACTTCATCCCCGCACAAAATTACGGAGAAACGATCATATAATCCCAATTTTTTTAATCTTTCATCCGTCCTTTTCCGATCCGTTGTAGTTGCAACTGCCGCCAGAATATTGTGCTCTTTCAGATAATCAAGTAAATTCAGAGCACCAGGCATAACTGCTATTTTTTCATCCAAATTCTTCATTCCTGTTTGTCTGGCTTCATCAAGTAGTTTAATTCTTTCCGCACAATCACCAAGTTCCTCGTCCAAAATATCATTTACTGCCTGACCGGTTAAACCTACTGTTCGATGAAATATTCTTCCAAATGCCGGTACACCATATTTTGTGCCAACATCCTTCCATGTCTGCAACCATAGAAATTCTGTATTCAATAACAATCCATCCACATCAAATATGACAGCTTTTACACTCTTCACGATGTCTGATCTCCACATAGTCAATTACATGTTTGATTCTGAAAAAAGCGAAAGATAACAGGTATCTAATCCACTGATCCGCGTCGATAATGATCCATATCCAAAGAATATCAAGATGAAACACAGAGCTAACCAGATAACACAGAAATACTCTAACCCCCCAAAGACCAACCATATCAATGATTGTAGGAACAGAGCTATGTCCAGATGATCTGATAAATCCATAAATAATCTTTGACATATGCTGTGGGTACTGGGAAAAAATCATCACTAACAGATAGACATATGCAATGGAAATTAAAGTTTCCTTATCGGTCAAAAGATGTAGCACAGCACCGGAGAATAAAGCCAGAAACATCATTGTTATTCCACTGATAATATAGCAGAAATGCACAAGTCTTTGATATGATTGGCGATAAAGAGTATCGTCTCCTGCACCAATCGCCTTTCCCGCCAGTGACATGGCAGCCGTCAGAAATCCAGCTGACATCATATCGCAGAAGCCTTCTCCTTGTAATCCAAGTTGATAGGCAGCGTAATATTCCTGACCATAGGTAAGAATATATCCTGACAGAAATAATGTTGCAAAATTCCAAAATGAATTTCCTGCAGCAGTAGGAAGGCCGAATCTCAGAATTTCCTTAACTTCCTTTTTTTCAATTGGAAATATTGATTCTAATTCTATCCCTTCAAATTCTCCATTTCTTCCAAATAGAAGCCATATTCCTACAAGCATCATGACAAGGATGCGGATACTGTTTGTAATTGCAGCTCCAGTGATGCCTAGTCCCTGAATTGGTCCAATTCCAAGAATTAAGATATATCCAAAAACAATACTGACAGAATTACCAATCAAGGCAATGTATAACGGTGTTCTAGTGTTTCCATCCGCTTGAAAAGCAGATGAATTCAGGTGAATGATTGCAAGAAGTGGATACACCAAAGCATTGATTTTGAGGAAGTCACTTCCCATTGCTAGCATCTTACTTTGATGAGTCATACTGGAAAGGAAAAACTCTGGCTTTAACCAAATAAGAGCAGCTATTAATACAGCTATAGGCAAAGCCACTAGAAGTGATATCAGATATAGTCTTTTCCCTTTTTCCTTATTGCATTCACCATATGCCTTTGCAAAGACAACCATAGTTCCAATTGCAAAGCCTTTAAATATGGCAAAGTAAATTCCATAGATACGCTCTGCTATACCAAACGAACTTATTTCAGTGACTGTTAGTCTTCCGATATATCCTGTAAGAATCATATCCGAAAGAGTCAATAGGGCATTTTCAAGAATTGCCGGTATCAAAATTGACAGAATTCTGGAATCTAGTCTGTTTTCATTTTTCATCCGCCACCTCCTTTTTGAAAGAAAGACCGGCAGATATCTACCGGTCAAAGATATACGTTTTACTGCCTTATCAGTAATTGAACTTCCACATATACTTTCTCCAGCTTAATGGATGCTGGCGGCGATCTGCGAGAAGATGATTATATTCTCCAATTAGTTCACTATAGAAATCATGATCAAAGTATCCGGAAACATCTCCCAACTCCTTCATTCCATAGTCATAACCATCAAGCACGGTTGTATGATTGTTGTACTTTCCTAAGAAGCGAAGTGCTCTTTCATCTACGACTCTCGTCTTGCCAGTAGACTTAAAGACAAGGAAGGCTGTATCTGGATCAGTGATTTCAAATGGACCATTGAAGAATTCATCAGAGTGAATTGCAGAAGAGTTGATCCATTGCATTTCCATAAAGATGCAGATCGTCTGCTGATGAGCAGCTGCCCAACCGGTACCAGAACCAATAGTGTAAATAATATTATTGTTTGCATAATCAATTGAGAACTTGACAGCATCCGGAATGCAGGCAACTTTAGCAGCCGGAACGATCTCATTCATTTTCTTCACTGCAGCTTTCATCTTTTCATACGTTTCTGTATTATGCTCAACTGCATTGACAACTTCATAGGCAATAATCAAGGCATAAGCGCCCTTGGATTCTTCATAGAGAGCACCGTCAACACCAGTATCCTTAAATTGAATTGTGTAGTCACAGATCTTATCGAGTTCTGTGTCTGTTTCAAGCTGTAAACCAATTACAGTAGCCCCACATTCCTTAGCTTTCTTTGCAGCTTCAACAGTCTGCCTTGTGTTACCTCTGCGGGAAGCGCATACTACAATAGAGTTTTCTCCAATAAAAGCCGGTGTATCATTTGCAAATTCATTTGCATTTTCATAAAGAGTAGTCAGTGTTTTTGCTTCATGAGTTACATAGTAATGCGGAGCAAAGAAGCAAGCCAATGATCCTCCACAGCCTGTGAAACTGATGTTCTTGATTTCCTTTTGTGATGTGATTTCTTCAACCATCTTTTTTACATCGTACATAACTTTTTCCTTTTATCCCTTTCTTTAATTATTTATATTCAAGGAGTGACTCAGCACGCCAGAATACCGAAGTAATTCAGAATGATACCTGCTATGAAGCATCCAACAATAACAACCATTGGCTTGACTTTACCAGACTTAATAATGAAATACATAAGCCACGTCATAGCAAGTGGAATCATCTTTGGCATAATGCCATCTAATACATCTTGCAATACAAACGCCTCGCCAAATTTGATAGGTGTTGTCAGATTTGCCAAAGAAGCTGACATTCCACCAATAACGAACAAACCAGCAATTGAGCATACAAACATCAGCTTTTCCATAAGGTTGGATTCTGACATTTGCCTGATAAATTCTTGGCCTTTTGTATAACCAAGTTTTCCAAGGTACCATGTAATTGGTGCAGATGTACCAATAGAAATCAATGCTGCAAGAATAGGACCAATAATACTTCCACGTTGTGCTAGGGAGATTCCAATAGACATTGCAATAGTACGAATTGTCCCTTGGAAAAGTGCATCACCAATACCAGACAGCGGCCCCATCAGAGCAACTTTTACACCACTTATTGCAGCTGGGTCAAAAGTATCCGGATTTTCCGCGTATTCCTCTTCCATAGCCATGCAGATACCAAAGACTAGAGCGGCACACTGTGGTGTAATATTAAAGAATTCAAGATGTCGCCGATAGGCTTCCTTTTTCTTATCAATTTCATCTGGATCCGGATACAAACGATCAATTGTTCTGGACATTCCATACATGAATGCTGTATTCATCTGTCTTTCATAATTCCAGTTTGTCTGCATGCACCAGGAACCCCAGAAGATTTCTTTAAGTTTCTTATTTAACGGATAGTTTCTCTGTGCTTCTAAACCTTTTTCGGACATAGATTATTTCCTCCTGACAATTAATTATCGAGATCTTCTAGATCATCTAAGGAATCAGACTCAGATTTATTACCGCCCTGAACACCACCACCTGTATACTTGACAGTGAATAAGACAAATGCTAGGACGATACCCATTAATGCGATAGCCGTAAGTCCGAGTCCGGAATAAGCTGCTAACAGGAATCCTGCAAAGAAGAATACAACCGTATTCCTATTGACCATGGTAGACAACAACATTGCAAATCCATAGAAAGCGATGATATTGGCGCCAAGCGAAACACCGTTTGTCACCCAGGAAGGTACTGAAGAGGCAATGGCTTGGACGAAATCTGCACCAAAGTAAACTGACAGGAATACCGGAATAATAGTGCAAAGTACGTAGAGAACTGGGCCATATACAATATCAACTCTCTTTGCTTTCTGAAAATCTCCTTTTTCAACAGCTTCATCACACATATGGGTAAAGCGGATGCGGATAACAGAAGCAACTGTGCCAATCAAAGTGCAAAGAAGAGTCATTGGTACAGCAACAGTTATGGCTGTTTCAATATCCGCTCCTGTCATGATACAGATTGCACATCCTACAAGTGAGCCCATGTTCATATCAATACCTGAAGCCCCGATAGACATCATGCCTAACGTTGCGAGTTCCATCTGAGCCCCTACAGCAAGTCCGACAGGAAGATTACCAAGTAACAAACCACAGAGTGTACATGTCATTAATGGTCTTTCGAAGTTAAGTCTTCCGAGCATTCTTGAGTCAAGAATCATCAGAACAGAAATTAATACCACTATCATTGTTTGAAGCAGTTTCATACTTTCCCTCCTTTCGATAGTGATGCGGTGTGTTATCACAGTTTCAGTGATTCACGTTTTGTTGTAGGCAACTGCTGCATGAATACATTGCAACCTGTTGCCATGATTCTACGAAGGTCATCTTCTTCATCCGGTGTCAGATAAACAACATCAGCATAATTCTTGGAACCTTCCTTTTTGGCAATTCCACCTACATTTAATTCTTTGAATACAGGGTGCCCTGTAATGTAGGTAGCTGCATCCTTGGTATTCCCGAAAATAATGAATACATTGTCAGAAAGTGAATCAATTTTTTCTGCTTTTTCGAGTGCCCTTTCTGCGGAAAATACATTCAGTTTGCAACCAGCAGGCTTTGCCATGTTTAATGCCATCTTCTGAAAGTCATCAGATGCAGCCTTGGTGTCAATCACAATGATCCTCGTTGCAGCCAGGAAATGAGTCCAAGTAAATGCTACCTGTCCATGAACCAGACGATGGTCGATCCGTAATGCCTTGATCATAATTTCACCTCCATTTCTCTTTTTACAGATCTTCTTCAATATTGCTCATACTGTTAAAGCAATCATTACAGTACACAGCATTGAATTCATTTGATTTCAGTTTTTCTCTGAGCATATTGATGTCCGGTTGAACAAGCAAGAAATCAATAAGCAGACCAAGTGTTGTATTGGTAATCAAATGGAAGTCATAATCTTTTAGTGCCTTTATAAATCCATTGTTAACAGAGCCACCAAGCAGATCCGTAAAGACAAAGAGTTCTTCTTTTTCCTTATTCACACTCTTCATAATTTTTTCAATCAGATCATTTAGGTTGAAATCCGGAGATGTATAACAATTGTAGGCTTCCACATTTTGAGCACCTGTAATGATTTCAAGTGCTGACTTAAATCCTTCTGCTAGCTTTCCATGTGTGACAATCACAACTTTTCTTTCCTTCATTTGATTCAGTCCTCTTTGTAAATAAATGAATAGATATACTTCATTTCCGAATCTGGAATTGTGATATTGTATTGTTTTTCAATTGATTTGAATGAAGCGCGAATATCTTTAATGAAGTCTTGGTGATTCTTCACAAATTCTCCCGTTGCACTGTCATTTCGAATAACACCATTTTTTGTAACCAATCGCTCAATCAGAATACAGACATGAATGTAAATTCCAACTAACGTTCTGCCTTCTAGTTCAACTTTTCTTCTCTTCTGAAGATCATCAATTGCCATCGTTGTTGCATCCATCAACGGTTTCGGATTGAGAATCGTCAGATAATTCAGCACATTCATCAATGAAAAATTAGAGCGAATGTTGATAATCAGCTGTCTTAGATTTTTCTCATCCATATACCCGTGGAGTTTAGAAGAGACAAGATCTAGATTTGTTGTGGTAACGATATCTTCGAGTGGAATATAGGTCACATTCAGATTTCCGGGATTATCCGTCCCTGTAACAAAAAGGACATTGTATTTCTGTGTCAAATCTACAATTTCCTCATTCAGAGAATCAAACATAACAGGGCGTAATTCTACTGGAATTTCAACTGGGAATGAATCAGCAAACAATTTTGCCATTCTCTGTGCTGTCTGGAAACCACTTTCGCTAGTAAAGAGAATGACATCCTTTTTCTTTTCTACGTAAAGGGCATGATCGATTCTGAAATCCTCTTCGAAATTTGCAAAGAATTGATCAATCGGGACACCGTTTTTAATCTTGTATCCGATATCAAGTGCCATCTTTGTTGTTACGTTATTTACAATGGCAATGTTTCTATTTCGAGTCAAATCTTCGTCGATCAAATTTTCCAGCGATCCCATATCCACCATTATGCATATATCTGCGTGGGGATTGATCCTTGACAGCTTTTCTCGAAGTGTTGCTTTAATCTCATCCACTGTGGTCATAACCGGCATATCGATAGAGTCAAAGATATAGGAACCAATCAATGTATTTACTGCGCCAGCTATCGATGTCGCAGTAGAATACCCATGACAGATAATGACGCCAAATACTGCGTTCTTATTAAGATCTGCATTGTAGGAAGCAATAGCAAGGGTCATAACTATACGGAATATTACTGGAATTTCTTCTTCCAGATTCAAAAGAGAGAGGGAACAAATTTCATCCGTTATGATGGTTTCTGTTACGAACAAACGTTCTATTCTATTCTGTGATTCCTTAATCTTTTCTTTTTGATCAGACTGCCATTTTTCGAACCTAGTTTCCTGTTCACTGCAGATACACAGCAAAGTAGCAAGAATGAAATTAAAGTTCCCTGGAATATTAATGAAATGCTTTGAGGCAACCCAGTTAATAATCTTTCCTAATGCTGCTTCTGCTCCTCTTAAAGTCTGTTCATTCTTTGACGAAGACAGAATGGATTCGCAAACCATCTCATAGACTGCTCTGTACTTTTCAAGAATCTTTGTATTATCAGAACCTTTGCAGGCATCCAGCACTCCATCCAGGAATTCAAGATATCCATCATTTCTATGGTTTGCTTCTTCTGCTTCACAGTCAATATATGCAACGTTATCTGTAGAGAGTTCAATCGATTCAACCAAATCCTCTGGCAGATATGCTGTATGAATTTGTATCTCATCACTGTTTTGTTCATTGATTGCCTGTGCGCACATCAGCTTAACCTTCTTACTGAGATCTTCAATGCTGGACTCCTGTCTAAAATTGACCAGCACTCGTAAAACGTTTGAGCTAATAAATATATGCACATTGAGATTGATTTCTTCTCTTCTAAACAGCTCAAGAATGATTCCCTCTCTCTCTTCTTTTGGCCTTTCATGGAAGTCTCTAATATGCACAGCAACCGGCACATACTTTGCTAAGGAAGGAGGAAGAAAATCATCCAGACGTTTTTGAGAAAGAAAGATAAAGTGAATCTTACGATTCAGACCTTTTTCAAAGAACCGTATCAGATATGATGTAAGCTTTTCATTGATATCCTCAAAATGGGATAGAATAATGACATGTGATTCCTTGCAGTGCTCATCTACGTAAGCTTCAATCTTATCGGTAAGAAAGGGGTCATTGACCGATAAGTCTCGTTTAATAACCTTAGTATCCTTTGTAACAATACCCTTGCGAATCAATGAATGCTTACAAAGAAGATCAGCCAATGTTCTCTTTCCCGTCCCTTCGTTCCCATAGATGGCTAATGTAAGCCCGCTAGGTGGATAGTTGAATACTTCTATACATCTTTTAATCGATCTTCTTAATGATCCATCATATCCAATCAGAGAACGGAAGACATCCATCAGTTGTCCCTTCTGCTGCAGATACTCTGTCATTTCTTGAAGATCAACAAACTCACAGTTTCTGACATCCAGCCCATATTTTTTCTTTAGAATTTCCGTACTGAAGAAATAGACCGGTCTGCTCTTCACTTTGAATACCTTTCCCTCTTCACACAATTCATTTAAATACTGTGAAGCAACTGTTCTGGATATATGCAGAGAATCAGAGATAGCAACCGTCGTCATTGGATCTCCGTTTACCAAATCAAATTTTTTTGTTGAATCAGCAAGATAATCGCTGATTATTTCCTTCGTTGTTTTGTTCATATCTGTTTACAGTCTCCATTCTATGTATGAACCATCGCATTTTACATTTGTTGCAAATTTACAACACAATTCCTTTTATTTCTTTATTAAGAAAACACTTTGTTTCGTTTTCGACAGAAAATTTAATCTGATTGAGCAAGTAATACTTATCAGTCGAAAATATGTCTTATCGATTCAAAACAAGGCAAGGAAAACAATCACGACATTGACAGTTAGAAAAAACAAAGAGTTTTCTTTCCAAAGTTAGTCAATAAGCTATAGAAATAAAAGAAAACAGCCATCGTGAGGACAAATCACCAATGGCTGTAATGATTCAAGAGAGATTTTTTTGGAGTTTATTGTACGCTTAGTTAACTCTGTTGGAAAAGGTTGCACAAATAGCATGGATCACGGCTCAGCTCAATTATTGTCCCTCTTCTAAACATTCTTTGAGATGGGTTTTCCAATTCAATTATATGAACGCAGCATTAATGTAAAATTGTTTTACAAGGCATCAGTATCAGAGCAATTGGTATCAAAGACCAATTTAGGCCAAATGATTAGATTTAAGTCCTTGGTAACTCATCATTCAATGATCTCTTTTTAGATCTAACACGTAACAATAATGCCGGATTTTCTCGCCATCAGTATTTCTGATAGATTCTGATCACAAGAGATTCTGTTATGTAAAAGCCAATGTCAAGTGCTAGTTTCGGATTGATTCAATATTTTTTCTTTGCTGTTGAAGGCATGAGGAAAGAGTCTCGGATTTTCAACAGTTCGCGGTATTTAGCCATTCTGTTATACGTGTATCAGGGACAAATGCTCTCCCACCCCACAGGCCAATGGTTTCGCCGCCAGCTCTGCTGTCTAAAATCGTGGATCACCATGAAACAGCGCCATCATAGAATCATCGCAGATAGCTGAACCATCCAGTTCAAATCCGGGCTGCTCCTTCCTGATGCCTTCAATCTAATTCATATCCCTCCTGTTTCTATGTTTCTGTCATTTATTGATTTCTTCTGCATTATTCAACGTAAGTCCTGGCTGATTCCTTGCAATCGATGAAATCATCTTACGCAAGAACAGTATGAATATTGCCTGTCATCATTCCCCATATAAAGCATGCCAGCTCACGTGCTATGGCTACTGTTGCTTTGTTATGGCTCTTTCGATTGTGAAGCACAAGACGCATGTATCTCTTCCGGAGGCGTTCATTCGCTCTGTCCGCATATGCAATGACTTCAGGAGCGTTGCCTTCCTGCCGCTTCTTCAGAGCTTCACTTTTGCCGTATGATGCCCGTGAGAAGGATTGTGCACATTCGACAAAGAGTTTTCTCAAAAAGGTGTTTCCCTGTTTTGTTATTCCCGTCTGATTCTGATCATCGCTGCTGCTGAGTTCTCCTGCAACCAGACCCAGAAATGCCGCAAAGTTCTTTGCTTTAACGAATCTGGTGAAATCCCCAATCTCCACAATCAAAGCCAGAGCAGTAAGAACCTTGATCGACTTAAAACAGATCAGTTTGTGCACTGCCTCACGGTATTTATTCTTTTCAGCGATCTCTTCAATGCGTCTATTCATCTGTTCCAGACGATCAGAAACTGTTTCATATGACAGCAGGTAAGCATCCAGTGTTTCCTTATTAATTCCCTCCAACGGAAGTTCTTTAAGCCACTTCAAGTGCTTTTTTGTCCAGTAGCTTTTGCCATCGGTATACTGATACCCATGCCTGGTAGTAAAGGCACAGCTCTGCTGTTTGATCACTCTGAGCTGCTTCTTGTGATCCTGCTGCATACGGATGAAATCACGTACTGATTCATCTTCTTCATCGGGGGTATAGACTTCGCTGTATTCATGATTCTTCAGCGATCTGGCAATCGCTTCAGCATCCCGCTTGTCTGTTTTCTTCCTGTGCCGTCTGTTTATTTCTGTTCCGGTAATAGAAGCAGGGGCAAGGATCTTTGCGGTAAGACCATTCTTCTCAAGATCACGCTTCAGTTTAAATCCAAGGCAGCCAGCTTCATATCCAACAACGATCTTTGTATCATTTCCAATCTTTTTCCTGATCCCCTTGCAGTAGTTTACGATGTTAGCAACAGCAGGGGAATAGGTATTTGTGTTCACAGGTACTGCTGATCCTTCAAGATAAGTCGAGAGTGTGTAGTTTGTAGTGTGTGCATCAATTCCAACGTATGCTATCATGTAAAGGCCTTCCTTTCTTGGATGAGGCAACTTCCCCCATCTCTTTTTTAAGCCAATAACAAGTATGCGGGATGATCCTCGAACACACAAGTTAATGGAGGGCTTTTACATATTGTCTAGAATGAGAAAAGGAAATGGATGACAAGACCCAAAAAGCCACGTTTCCTCTGTGGATACGCGGCCTGATCATTCTGATTAGAGTTTGAATGCAACAGCAGCTGCTGCTTCGGTGGCGTGGTTTGCCTGCCCGGCTTCATCAGCATCACCGATGACATAAGTTTCAGCAGCAAGTCCCTTAACTTCTTCTTCAAGTGGATTATAGGACCTTGATCCCATGGCAATAATGATAGAATCAAAGCCACTTGCAGTCCCTTCTGAGCCGTTCTTTTTATATACTGCACCATCTGAAGTAAATTTCTTGATCTTAGCATTCAGAATATACTTTGTATTGTTCGAATCAAGACGTGCCTTCAAATGCGTACCTACGCCAAGTACACCATAATTAACTGCCGGAATCATATCGATCAGAGTAGAGGTTCTTCCACCTCTTTCTCTTAAAAAGTCAGAAGTTTCAAGACCAACAAGGCCAGCACCTGCAATCAGAACATTGCGGCCTACCTTAACCTTACCTTCCAATACATCGTTTGCCATAAAGACATTCTCACCATCAATGCCTTCAATCCTCGGTTTGATCTGTTTGGAACCTGTCGCAAGAATTACGACATCAGGCTTCTTTTCGGATACAAGCTCTTTGGTGACAGGTGTATTAAGCACATATTCAACTCCAAGCTTCTTACCTTCCTGGATCCAGAAACGAAGCGGGCCAGTGAGAAGCTGCTTTGCCGGCGGAAATGCAGCAAGTCTGAACTGACCGCCAAGATTGCCACTTGCTTCATATACAGTAACCTTATGCCCACGTCTAGCGGCAACATAAGCAGCATATAAGCCAGCCGAGCCGGAACCCGCAATAAGAACATTCTTTACCTTCTGCGCCTTATCCCACTTGTATTCTGCTTCATGACCAACTCTAGGGTTAACCAGGCAGCATGCCTGCAAATGTTTTGGATCTGTCATATAGCCCATGCAGGACTGCAGGCAGTTAATGCATGGATTGATTTCAGAAATCCTACCTTCTTTTACAAGATTCGGGAAGTTTGGTTCAGCAAGAGACTGTCTTGAAATTGACACAAAATCTGCCTTTCCGGTCTCCAGAATATCTTCAGCAATCTCAGGTGTATTGATTCTGTCAATAGCAAATACCGGGATCGAAACACCCTGCTTGATCTGCTCAGCGTTATAGGCATTGAATCCCATTGGTACATCTTCCGGTGCGCTCATCCAATCGAGTGATGCATAGTTGCAGATGGTTGCTTCAATTGCATCATAGCCTGCATCTTCAAAGTACTTTGCAAAAATCTTGGTATCGGAGATTGTCATTCCTCCAGGAACCTTTTCTTCTGAAGAAAGTTTGATAATAACCGGGAAGTCATTGCCGCACTTCTTCTTGATATCCTTGCAGATTTCACAGGCAAATCTTGCTCTGTTCTCCAAAGATCCGCCAAACTCATCAAATCTCTTGTTGGTGAACTGGGAAAGAAACTGCTGTACAAGATAGCCATGGCCAGCATGAATCTCAACACCATCAAATCCTGCTTTCTTGGCACGCACTGCTGCATCGCCAAACAAATGAATGTTGTTCCAGACTTCTTCAGTAGTCAGTTCGTGCGGAGTCTCATCAAAGACTGGGCAGGCAATTGGAGACGGTGCAGAAACCTGATGACCGAGGATCGCCTGTGTATACTGACGTCCTGGCTGATGAAGCTGCGGGAAAATGCATGCACCATACTGATGGACCGCATCAGTTACTTTCTTCCAGGCAGGAATATGCTTGTCGTCCGCAAAGGAAGGCTCGAACGGCGTGCAGAATTCATCTTCCTGAACACGGGAAACTTCTGTAATGATCAGTCCATATCCACCCTTTGCTCTTTCTGCATAGTAGGCTACAGTTCTGTCTGTCGGTGTACCACCAAGTTCAGCGAAACCAACACCCATTGCACCCATAACAAAGCGGTTCTTCAGTGTTAAGGATCCGACTTTTCCAGGTTCAAACAACTTATCGTATTTCATTGAGAATATCCTCCATATGGCATCATTCTATTGAAACTGGTGAATGTTTTCACTAGTTTGTTTACACAAAATTATGCTAATGTAATTGTGCAGTATGCATAATAGTATAGAGAAAATGACAACTGAATCCGCTAGTCTTCTTCTGTTTGATGAGCTTGGCAAGGGTTCCGGAATTCAGGAAGTTCTGACACTAGCTTCAAAAGAGATTTTCCATAATCCTATCCTTCTGACAAACGCTGCTTTCCGGACAATTGCAATCACTGACGATGAGTTCGATGATCTTGTCTGGAATGAAGCAAAGAAGAATGGTCACTTTAGCGCATCCACAATTCATGCATATAAAGATGACCGCTCATCGCATAAATTGTTTGCGCAGAAAAAAAGCTTTATTTACTCATCAGGTCTGGCTAGCAGAATTCCGCGAATTCTCTCTCCAATCTTGTACGGCTCGGATATTGCCGGCTATACTATCATTTTTCAAACTGAAAAGAAACTTGATGAAAACGACCTGCATCTGGTTGAATGTCTCAATAATGCTCTGAGGATATTGATGATTGGTGGCCATCAATCGCCCGATCTGAATCTTTCGGTTTCTGAATATGAATACAAGATGATTCTGGATGGCAAAGCTACACAGGATGAGCTTGAAGAATACAAGAGCCGGTCAAAAAATCCATATACTGTAATATCCGCATCACTTCCTAGTGATCGTAAAGGAAAGCAGTACGCCTCCTACTTGATTGAAACTTTGCGCACAATTCCAGGCTCCATCGTCTTTCCTTACAGAGCAGGAATTTTTTTGCTCCTTAATTACACTGATTGCAAAGTACTGAATAAATATCTCGCAGAGATTGAACAAGCTTTCACTCGCTATCATCTTCGTGGAGGTATTTCTAATTCTTTTTCCAGTCTTTCGACAATGAAAGAATATTTTGAGCAAACTCTTGCAGTGCGTAAAACCGGTCAGATAATTCATCCTGGGAAAAGCTTGTACCGTTTCAGCGAGTATCTGCCCTATGAAATCATCGATCTTGCTGGCCCACAATGGTGCGAGTCAGCAATTTCCGACCAATACAGGCAGCTAAAAGAATATGACATGCTTCACGCAACTGACTTTGTCAAAACAATACAGACACTGCTTGAATGCGGCTACAATATCACACGTACTGCAAAGTCAATGAATGTGCATCGAAATACTGTCAATTACCGCCTTGAGATGCTTAATGAAAAGTTCGGCATCTCCATACAGGACACATCGCTTCTGGAATCAATACGTTTTTCATACATGATGGACACCTGGTACAATCGCTTACAGCATGAGAGATAATAGTACGCATCTTCCTATTAACCTGTCTCAAGAATGAACGTATTCATATACCACCCAAAAAGAGTTTCAAAATAAAGTGGTTTTATGTAGCTTTTCCATCATGGCTATTCATACTATGAGAAATTAAAGATCATAACAATACTTGAAAATGGATAGTTTACTGGTCTGAGATTCGTCAATCAATCAGAGCATTAATAATCATATCTTTGAATATCCAGCTTTCCTCATATCACGTTTTACAACAAACAATTGCATCTTTGGCAAACGATTTCTACCGCCAGGTGCATAGCAACACTTCACCGTCAAGTTGTCCCATACTTAGCGTACTTAAAAATGGCAACAAGCATGAGCCTGTCACCATGACTTTATAAATCAAGTATATCTTCTGGTGCTCTATTCTCACGAACACCGACTTTTTCCAAAGAATCAAGATAATCACTAAGTGTCATCTTTTTTTCAAAAAGTTCTTTTTGAACAATTTGTGCTACCTTTTTCCCGTTGATCATCATTAATGGATAATCATCTTCATGCACTTCTTTTTGAACTGACTCAGAAAAGAATGAGGTTGTCACATAAGCTCCGATCCATCCTCGCTTCAATCTTGCTACTGTTCTCGCAATATCCCTTCCATTTGTTGGTTTAGAAGGATCAGTACACTTTGCCTGACCAAGTATAACTATTCTGATACCTGAAAGATCATCCATTCCCACATTTAGGCGGAGAACATAATCAATACCATGATCCGAAGATTGTTGGGTAATCCATCCAGGAGTACATGAAGCTCCGTTTTCCTCTATTACCTTCCTAGTCACCTCCATTGCAAGGAATTCAAACTTGTGCTTTAAAGTACTCGTTGGGTAATACTCATAAATTTTCTGAAGCAGTTTATAATCTGCGCTTCCAACCGCGGGAACCTGGGCTGCGGGTTTTACAATTCCATTGCCAGCAATATTTCTTCTTACCTGCGAAAGTCCATCGGATCCAAAATTTATCCAGTCTCTCCATGAATGTGGAGCGTACTGATTTGTCTGTTCAGCGGATAATTTTTCATCATATCTAGCCGTAATCCATTTAATGAAATCAAAATTTTCGCAATCCTTTTTTAAACTGAAAACCACAAAGTCAAACTGATAGTTTGAAAAAAACTCTTTTTCTCCAGTCTTTTTGTCCACTATAGTATATTGCGTAACAAGATGTGCATTCTCTGCCACGCCAAATCCATGAAACCGAAGGTTGCCCTTAGGCCTGCCATCAACAGTCACTCTTTCAAAATACAAAAGCGGAACAGCCTCTGTTGCACGAACTGCCTTATCAGGGCTTTGATAGACCTTCATGAGATCGAGTAATGCCTTATTTCCCGGAGCATCTTCCGGTTTTTTCCCGGAAAATTTATTGTCACCATAATAGCGGATATATCCATGATCTGGATCGTATTTATCACTCCAAGGATTATCTTCACTTCCTGCTTTAAATGGGCTGCTCGTAATGATAATAAGTGGAATCCGTTCCTTGCCATCAGCCCCTTTAATTTTTCTGCAGACGTGAATTCCTCTCTGCACATCGAACTGTGTGCCTGCGTTTGGTACCGCTGTTTCATGATAAAAGTTTGGAAGCCCATCAACGGTTAGGACTTTGGGATCTTTCACAGAACGGGACTGCCTGTATACTTTTCCAATTTCAAGCATCTGTCCTACTCCCTTCCAATAATTTCATTATAAAGTTTTTCCAGATTTTCCTGCCTAACTTTCTTTTTTACTTCGCATTCCCATATAACGAAAACCCGCCATCCTGCGTCTTCCAGCATTTTTCGTTCTTCTCTATCTCTCTCAACATTTCTGTCTATCTTTTTATGCCAATATTCCGTATTAGAGGACGGCCAATGAAACCTGCCACAGTCATGATGATGCCAAAAACATCCGTTCACAAAGACTACGGCATTATATTTTCTAAGAACAATATCTGGTCTGCCTGGCAGGTAGTTGACATTCTTTCTATATCTCAGCCCTTTTGAAAACAGGTACTCCCGGACAATTTCTTCTGGTTTTGTATCTTTATATCGAATGTGCGACATATTCTCATGTCGCTGTTCTTCAGTGTGGTTATCAGCCATTTTTCTTATCTATATACTTCAGCAGCTGTTCTGCAATCGCTCTGGAAAGCATTGGTGGAACAGCATTTCCTACCTGCTGGTACTGCGAATCCTTCGGTCCGCAGAAACCAAAAGAATCTGGAAATGTCTGAAGACGGGCAGCTTCTCTTACAGAAACCGCTCGATCTTCTGTCGGATGAATCCACATCGATTTTCTAACATTGACAACAGTACCTGAAGGCTCACGGTCCACCAATCTCTTATAGATGGTATTCTGTGTTCTTGCCACATCCGTATATGTATTTGTCTTCAGTTCTTCTGGAAGGTCATGAAAATTCTGGCCCTGCTTAATATGTTTAAACCGTTTCAGTGCCTCTGGTGTTGTCTTTGGAATAATATGATTTTTCACTACACCATCGTTATCTCGCAGAAAGCCAAGCTTTTTATTCGGACGATTAAGAATTGTTCCAACATACCAACCCTTATCATCTTGAACTGATGTATATGGGGCCATCGCGGTCAGATCGTATATTGCATCATGAACTGTAGTTCTTTCTACATCCTTCGATGGTTCCGGCATGTCTACGCTTTCTGTATAGCGCTTCCTCACACCAATCAGGACAAATCTTCTTCGCTTTTGAGGAATTCCAAATTCCTCTGCAGACAGAATTCCTTTATTGATTGCGTATCCATTTTCACCGGCCTCCAGGATGCCGGTTAAATAATCATAGACAGCACAAGACTGAACAACCGCTCTTAAATTGGTCGGATTCCCTTCGTCATCTGCAGCTGTATACTGAGCTCCAATATTATTGTCATGTATTTCTTGTGCATATAGGAGCATTTTTTGATATGCAAGTGGCTTCTTCAGTAAATTCTTCAGCACATCCTTTTCGTCTTTGAGATTTTTCTCATTTCGTATACAGTCAAACAGCTCCCGGTCTGCCGCCAGAATAACCTCATTTTCAGCCGGCTCATATTCCTCGATCAGTTTTTTTATTGCAGCAGAATGCCTATCAATTGCTGCATTAAATTTCTTCTCGCTGGCAGAGTCTTTTTGCCAAATATTTAGATACATATAGAGCAGTGAATTCCAACGATTCATTTTTATCTGATTGGAATCCCCTACCAGTTCTGCAGCGCCGTCAAATACATATTCCTGATCAAGCAAGAAAATAAAATCGGTTTTTGTCTTGATTCCGTACTTCTGAATAGTTTCTTCGTCTGTACTTTCAATATAAAAACGGTGGACATCCGACTTAAGCATGCTGACGTTTTCCATTACAAAAGCTTTCGGCCGAATCTCGAGTACAGCACGGATATATTGCTTCACGAGTTTGTTGTTAAGATTGATCGCCTGATTGTGCTGTCTATTGGCATTACTGAATCCCTGGCACGGTGGGCCTCCGATAACAACATCTATTCCGCCGTACTTTTCATTAAGCTCTCTAAAATTCAGGCCCTGTACATCTTCATACCAATCAGCCCCTCTAAAATTATGTTGATATGTTTCAGCCGCGTGATGATTTTTCTCTACGAAAGCTTTAATATCAAATCTTCCTGTCTGCTTAAAGCCTAAACTTAAACCGCCCGCGCCAGCAAATAAATCTATCAGTTTGTATTTATACATGTATTTTGACTCGATCCTATAATTCATTATTTTCAAAGCGAGACTGCAACAATGTCCAGCAGTCTTCCTTTTTGCACCATTGGCTAATGTTAATACCACGCACTACAGGATTTTGGAAATGATTCCATACCTTTAGTGCTAAATCTTCTATAACATTGACCATCTCCGGGGAAATCATTTGATTTTTCCAGATATAGTTCGTATCAAAAAGATTTTCATAATACTTTCCAATAAGCGCCATCACGTAATAATTTATTTGTGCTTTGTATCCTCCAAAGTTCAGACTGGCAACAATTTTGTCGCATTGCTGAAAGAGGATTACCTTAGCGATCATATCAATGTAAACCGCTTGAGTTGGCTGCGGGACTTGCCCGCTTTTAACCATGTCTGAAAAAATAACAAAGTTGGATTCCAATCCTTTACTCACATAATATGGGTATCCCATGTATGCCATTAGGCATTTTGCAGCCACCGTTTTAGATACACAGCGCTTTTTGGGAATCCTTTCCTTAAACTCCTTCTTTGCCTTAGGGGTCGACTGTCGATTAAGCTCAACCATATACTGACCCCTGGCCCGCTCATAGAACCACTGCTCCGTTTCCTTTCCTTTTTCAACTGGGATGAAAGTCCGCCTGGAAATCTGCTCCATTTTGATATGATATTCATCATTAGCATTAAAGTCAGACATATTAATTTTGTTCTGGCTGTTTGCATATTTTGAAATGTTGCTTGCGATTTCAACCGCCCGCTCCTGATCCTTGATTACAGAAAGTTTAACCTGTACATTCACGGCATCGAGCGGCAGCTTATTCTGATAGGCATTATAAATAGACGCAGTGGTCTGGCCACCATTGACTATCTGCCATCCTGTAATTTCCTTTATGCTGACAATGCCGTTGCCGGACTTCTTTTCATCGACTTCTATCGAATCGGCAATGGTTGATATGCCGTTGTTGTATGCCATGAACATTTCCGGTTCCTTGGCAAGGGATACCTTAATACCTTTGTTTACCTTGCCAGTTGCCTGAAGGTATGACCTGACGTTCTTTTGAATAAGATCCTGTCCTTCATCTTTATAAATATGTGCAAGAAGACTGCCTGGAATAACACCCACAAAACAATCATAGATTTTGTTCTCACCAGGGACTTTGATCATAGGAAGTTCTTGATGATATTTATTTTTCAGCCTAATGATAAGCGGCTTATATTCAACATCGCCAGACAGTACTAGATGATACAGTTTCTCGATATCATAAATATCGAACTTGATCGGAATCCTTCTGAACTTCATATCATCCGGAACATAATTCTTTGCAGTATCGTTCGTTATAAAGATTACGTTAACTGTTTCAATCTCTGAAGCTACTGCCTTGATTGCCTCATATGCCTGGTACCCGTCGCTTGTCGGCTCCAAATCATCAAATGTATCCGTATCACATGTTTTTAAGAATTTCACAGCCTTACGGACAAACTTATCAATATCCTTCTTCCAGAGCATCTCTGGTTCAGGCTTCGAGTCACACTTACATACAAGCAGGGTTAAAGAATGAAAGTATTCGCTGTAAGCATACCCATCAAGGCGCATATTTTCTGAGTCTTTTTTAAACTCTACTAAGGTCGTATCCGCTAAAGTTGTTACTTCATTTTCGTTCAAATATGAAAGAAACACTTCTTTGAAGGCTGCTGACATATTCGTATTCGCATGATCTATCATGTACTGCTTAACTTCATCGTTAAATTCATGGTAGAAATCCAGTAGCTTCTGATCCATGGTTACTCCTTAATCCCCTTCAGCAAATCTTTAGCTTCAATTGCGTAATCCATGCATTGAGCGACGGAAACGCTGTATTCCAAATCGTAGACTCCATTGGGAACATTTTTCTTAACTATTCTTGGAAATCCTGCTTTTACCTCAAATGAATATGTGTCACGAAGGGTATACCCTTCCTGATAATAATCTTCAGCAACATCCAAGTAGCCAGCTTTGGCGATCTTATCTTCAAATATCCTGCAGGCAGAAGGATCATCCTTTATCAGTCCACGAAGAATATTTATCAATTCCGGAAGCCTCTGTCCTCCGTTTGTATCTTTACGGAATGCATACATCCGTAAAAATAACTTTCCGTTTACGTCATGATCATCCAATTGATATTCACTATTGATATGAGCCATATAAGGCGCTTGTGTTGCTGTTGTTTTTATCTCAACAGCATTCTGCCCGATATAAAAATCATGCGTCTCATTATTTACGCCAGCCCATGTGTTTACTGCTGATGGGCCGGCATTAGTGATCAGCTCTCTCAAAAATAGAAGTTCACCAAACAATCCCTGTGCTTTGATACCGGTTAGAATTGGAAGTTCCCCTGCCGAGAAAAAATCCTTCCATTTCTTCAATATTGCCAACGTCTGTTTTGTACTGCCTTGAGGAGAGGGCAAAGTTTCAATACCGCGCCGCAGATCATCTGCCACAATTTCAAAAATATAGGACTCTGTACCTGGCATCTGCTGCAATTCTATATACAGCTGATTTTGCTGAGAATACTCAGGCATTGTGACCAAGTCAATCTTCACGCCTCTCCAGACGGGAAAACTTGTATCCTTAGTCGTTTTATCAGCTGGAATTTCCAGAGCCCGCATTCTTGGACCGACAGACATGGAATAAATAATTCCAATATTGTTCCTGCACGTATATTTTCTATGAATGTACTTGCTGGGGTCATATGCTTTGGTTTGCAGCTCCTGAAGCAGCGCATAATACATCTCCAATGTTTTATTCATCGTCATTCATCTCCATTGCTACCTCATTAAGTTTATAGGACTTAAGTTTTCCCTTGTCTTTCCGATCAGGAAACACAACTGCAAAAGCATAAGGGGCCTTCTCATTTTGAGTCTTTATATCCTCAGCTACTTTTTCGATAGGATAAAGGAGCAAAAAACCATGACCAAAACCTCGATATGTACTTCTTACTTCCCGTGCAACTACAGCGTTGTTTTGATTTGTCGTTTTCAGACGCTCTCGTAAATGCTCAGCTTTCTTTCGTACATCTTCTCTATAATCAAGTTCCTCATCTCCTGAAGAAGTAAGCACATGCAAGTCCCTTGTAACGCTGTCCACTACAGGATAATCCGGCCCCTTGTCCTTATTACGTTCAATACCATGCACTGAAATTGGCCATTGCGATGAGACTGCAATCTTAGAAGTAGGAGTTTCTCCTGTACCGGCAAGACATATTGTCCAGTCAGTCAATCCTCCAAATTTCATCATTTCTCTTATATAATCTGCAATATGATGTCCGCTAGCTTTTGTAGCCGACTTTGATGTGTGATAATGATCAAAGAAATCTGCAATTACAGTTCCAGAAACTCCGGTCCAAAAATACTTGCCTTTGCTGCGATTCCTTCCCGTAATTTCGTTATATGTTTTATGCCCGGGAACATCCAATCTGTTCTGATCCAGCGAAGACAGCAACGCATCTACAGTCTCGTAATTATTCTCAATAATTTCAGGGTCAGCATCAAGCAACCTTGTCTGTGTCAGCTTAGCCGAAAAATCAGCCTGATAATCCGTTCCTGCTCTTACTTTATTTCTTGCAGAAATAAGAATGCTTGGATCAGTTGCTACCTTCAGACCAAAATGCTCCGGATCAGTTTTCAGTGTGTTCATATCGTCAAACTGTGAGATTAGGTTTGCAACTGAATACGAAATTATTTCAAACTTATTGTATAAGTCAGATGTCGTATACAACCTGCACAAATCCAGATAACCAGGTCTAAAGCCAAACCATCTGCCCATCTGCATGAGTGTATCCATTGCTCCTGCGGCGCGGGTAAAATAGCTGATGGTAAGCCCTTCCAATGTTAAGCCTCTAGACAGTTTATCACCGCCAACAGCAATAACATTGAATGGCATGTCCTCATAATTTTTATAAATAAGACCATCGCTTGAATTGGAGTTAACGGACCAAACGACCAGTTCTCTCTTCTCCACAATTCTTCGGATCTCTGCCCAAACAACTGTGAAATCGACTTCGTCGCAACCTTTCATGTACTTAGAAAATCCAATCTTCAGCTTTTTTGTCGTCGGAATATAATCTGTGTCATAAATTGACTGGAATTCATCATGAATTGCGTAATCACCAAACTGTATGTAATTAAAAACTTCATTCTGTACATAATCCTGCAGTCTTCTCTTTATGATATCCTGCTGATCTACATACCGCACAATATGTACTAACATTGTGTTGGGTTTATTTCTCTGTCCACGCAGATTCCTAACTGCTGTAGAAATCAGGAAATACTTAACTGCCTCTTTTAATTCATCCGGCAATTCGCCTATTGGAGCATTCTTAGCTGTGCCCTTACCTAAGAAATCCTTTCCTTTTATTATTTCACGATATAAGGGCATGGTTGTAACAGGTTCCTCATCTCCCAAGCCGAAAAATTCACGGGCGCCAACATACAGCTCAGGACGAGGGGTTTCTGCAATAAAATCCTTCGGGAACAGATCCTTTCCATATACATCATCATCTGTCCGGTGCGGGATAAAAATATTAGCAAATGGGGTTGCTGTGTATCCTACATATGACTTGCATTTGAATACATTCAGAATTTTCCTGATAAGGCCATTAATTGTAGTAGGGTCTTCGCTCTTCTCCATATTCTTTGTATTCACGGATGCCTGATCAGCCTCATCATCGATAATAAGTGCGGGGTACGTTGCAGGAATAAAATTCTTACCATGTTCATTCTCAGCAATAGTACTGGTTGTGAGGTATTCGAGAATATTTTTCAAAGGACTTTTTACCTTTTTTGTCACAATAATGTACGGAGGGGTAATTGAAGTACTCTTTATGCTTTTATTAAAATCACCGTTCTCATCTCTGTTCGTCAATGACTGCAGTATATTTCCAACTTCAGAGTTGGAAATAACATTAGCAACGCCTATTGAATTCTGAAGGGCTTCCTGAAGCATCTGCTCAATATTTTCTGTGCTGGTTTCGTACCCCAACACCTCTTCATCAACACGTGACTGTGTCTGACTTCGCAGACTGTTCTGCATGCCTGTAAGCACAATAATAATCTTGTAGCCGGCGCTATATGCCTTATTTATCAATCCAAGATAGTGGGCTGTTTTTCCGGACTGAACATCTCCATAAACAAGCCCCCGGCGTTCATCTGGCTTGCCAGCAATGGGATTTGCCAAATAATTCATTACTTCATCCGTAGAATCATCAAGATCTCTTACTGAAGTAACACTCCAGCCCGGCTTACTTGAAAGATAGTCATAATATCTATTCCAATACTTTTTAGGCTCGTGTACATCTGCCTTAAAATCAGTCCACCAATGACGGTTGCAGACTTCTTCTGATTTGATAACATTGTGTTTGCTGCTTTCCTGAGTCACTTCCTCATAAAGTACTTTCTTAAGGTTATCAATATCTGATATGGTCCCTAGCATGGAGTAAGCTGTGACAATCCGTTCAACAGCGTCTTTTACCGGAATTTTCTGATCGTGAACCATTTTTGAGCAGTTTGAAATAGCTGCCACATAAAGCTGTCGTTCAGCCGCATCTATCCCATTAAAATCACTTATCATTGAGTTCCTCCACTATGGTAATAATTTCATCTCTTAAGTATGAATACATCGGCATATTCAGCAGTGTCTCCATGACTTCATTTTTGGAAAATCCTTGTTCTTTAAAAACAGCTGCATAATTCTTGATGTCCGACAAATCCTTTTGCTTCTGCAGATCATCCTGCTTGGGATCGCCGGTGTTAATCGTGTCCACTACTCCGCTTCTCATAAAGGGTGCGAAGTTTTCCACCAACGACAAATAAGCCCTTAACTCATTCTTTCCTTCATCATTCAATTGCTTCCTGATTGAATTCAGAAGAGTATGCTTTTTATTTATTTTGAATGTGTAATTCCCATTGTTGCGTCTTTGCTCCCAAACATAATCAAGATTAAGTGCAGATGGGCCTTTTTTTGAATATGCTCCGCGTGAGTTGTAAACCTTTGTTGATCGAGTAGTACAGTCATCAACTGCAATAATTACCCGATCTCTTAAATAAACAGGCAACGCTGCACGTGACTTCTTTATATCGATCTTCCAGTCCTCATCTGCATCGGCGGAAATGTCAATCTTTATCCTAGCAAGGTTAAAGGCTGGTTCTTTTCTAATCAAATCAAACCACGTACCATAGATGATCAGCCTACGATTTCTATACAGGTAAATTCCTTGGTGCCTATTCCATCCTTTAAAACCGCCCGCCGCATCATATTCCTGCTCAGATGCAAATTTTGTCTTGTGCGGAAGTACATACGGCTGAATGTACGTGCAAGTTTTATAATCGGGATCCCATATTTCATCTTCTGCCAACTCCTGTGTTGCTGGATTATTTGAAATGAATGGATCCCATGCTTCCAGAGGGTTATCACTATTAACAAATATTTTTAAGCCGTCTTCCGAAATAAAACGATGAAACACAAGACTCAAATGCTTCTGAACTTTATTTATTACTGAATAGAAATGATTTTTTGCCTTTTTCAGGTCTGAATCATCAATCAAGTTATCCAGCGTGCTGATGACAACTGCAGTCCCATGATCATTCATTCCATTAAGGTAACGATCATATCTGCCATCATCTTCTACAAGAAGCTGCCAACCCAGTGCACCTACTTGATCCAAATCCCAAGCAGCATTACTGATTTCCCCATTGCGGGCTGTTACCACCGTTACCCTTCTGCCTAGCGAGAATGCAGCGGTTTTCATTCCCATGCCAAACCGTCCCAAATCTGTTGCGGCCCTTTGCTCTTCTGGATCTGAAGAACCAATCTGCATGTTTTTATAAAGCTTGTCTCTTCCCATTCCGTTTCCATTATCCATAATAGAAACAATCTGGTTTTCCCAATCAAAGTTAATGTGAATTTCACTTGCATCAGCAGAAATTGCATTATCCACAATATCTGCGATAGCTGCTTCTTCAGAGTATCCAACTGACCTCAGTGACTGCAAAAGTAGACCAGCCTGCGGTATTGAAGGAACTGTACCTGTCATTTTGCCTCTTTCCCCCAGTTTCCAAACTTATTTTATTTCTTCTGTGTCATATAAAGCTCAAGTATCCATTATTGCTTCAGGCAACTTAACCTATAACAATAATGATATTCACGATTTGAAGCCTTCCTTCCCAGCACTTTGATCCAAATACAGATAACCATTAATAGTATGATTAACTCTCACATGGACGATGGTTATAAAGCAATTCAATCTTATTGTATCTGAACAAGCACAGCAACTGTAGAATTCACCAATTTGTTAATAAATTCTTGCATCTATGAAGCTCACTGTTAGTGATAGCTGAGAGAAGAACGATATCTCTTCTTAATTATTCTGAACAAAGTTGATCTACTTACATTCAGTTTTGAACACATGTATTTTTGGGTGATTTCACCATTCTTCCACCTCTCATATAATTCTTCTAAAAGAATATAATCGATCGGCTTAGGCTGTTTGCCTCTATACTTTCCGTCTTTTTTTGCGATCGCAATGCCCTCAGCCTGCCGCTGACGGATCTGTGATCTCTCTAACTCTGCCATAGCAGCAAACACAGTTAGCATGAATTGCCCCTGCGGTGTGTTAGTATCTATTCTCTCCTTGTCTGACACAAAGGACACCTTTTTCTTTTGTAGTTCATCAATGATATCCAGAAGATCATGCGTTGATCTTGCAAGGCGAGAAATTGATTCCACATAAAGAACATCTCCCTCACGGATATAATTCATCATTTCCTGTAATCCTGGCCTATCTCTGTTTTTGCCAGATGTCATATCTGTATAGATCTTTTCACACCCCAGGTCTTTCAATATTTTCTCTTGTCTAGCAGTATTTTGATCGACAGTACTGCATCGGCAATATCCTATCTTCATTTCAGAGACCCCCGTATATTTCAATAGAGTATAAATATTACATGAAACATATATGTATCATATGAATTATATTAAACCATATTGTGAAACACAACATTGTATGAATCAATTGAGTATACCCTAGTGATACATATTAAGACGACTTTAGTTCATATGTTTAAAATATGCCAGTGTTAGCGCCAGAATAAAAGGGCCATTTCGACTGACCCAAAGAGTCGGATAAAAAAAGACCGTTTTTGGTCGGGAAGAAAAGGCCACTGCGCAGTCAACCCAGACCTTTCCGGTATATGCCCATACGCAGGAAAGGCCAGGAATACACCCAGGTAATCCTGACCTTTCCATTGTAGATTCATATGCTCATGACAGCTCAATCAGGACTGGATTCTTCCTGATTTCATAATAGAAAAAAGGAGCCCGACGCATCAAGCTCCCTCTAGGTGTTGTCCGAAGACGGCCACCGCAATTCGTACTAATAATATAATACAGACCGAGATTAAGTGCAAGCCATTTCAAGAATTGCTGATGAATTCCTGAAGCTTAAGTAGATGAGCCCTTTGTTGTGTGCCTAGAATTTGGTTACAAACATTGGGACTCATTTGTACTCTAAGTTCATCTGTACAATCAGCAAAAGAATTAATAAACTGCTTGCACTCTGTTTTGGTCACGCCCATTTTTCGCAATACATAGGTAATTAGAATAACATAAGCTTCAATGTACTTAAAGTCTAATCCGTTAGTTCCTATTTCTGTTTCTAATAAGGAAAGAAGACGACGGTTTATAGAATTGGTTTGGAATCTTGTGTCGAAGATTGTGTTGTTATGTGCTACTGCATTTCTCAAGTCCTTAATGGTGTAAATAATGTACTCTGTAATTTTTCCGTCGGCATCTAGGTTACGCGGCAGTTTAAGTATAGAAGAAGTGGCTAATTTTATATTTGAACTTGCACAAGAGAAAAGCGTACCAAATTCTCCTAGCGTTAACGACTCAAAAATTGCCCATATAGGGATAGGACGATCACTATCAAAAAAGTGATTCACTACTTGACGTTTGTTTGAATAATCACGCAGTAAAGCACTATTGATTTTCCCCTTCAGTGTCATCCGTTTGGCGTATTGTTTATGATATTGTGAACTGCCGCGTGTGTATGATTTGTAATCAGTAATTGATTTCTCAAAGATGGCATCAAGTGTTTCGGATTTGCTGTCTTTTAAAACCGCTTCGATCACATAACTCTTTAATGCATTTTCAATAAACATTACTTTTGGATAAAAAATAGCCTTGAGTTGCATGTCAAATTTATTTAATGCGATGACCTCATCCAGGGAGGAAAAGGCTATGCGTTGGTTCGGAGTTCGGATAAAACGATATCCCTTAAAGCCATGATAATATCCTATGTTTCGAAGTGCCTGCGCCTGATTGCTTTTTACAGCAATATGATGATGGGCCCTTAAGTACTTCATGAGCTGATTGATTGACAGCATATTTTAACCTCCGAAACAAAAATATGTATTTATTATAGCACTTCCCCTTTACCGAAATAAAACATTCGGCTGCCGCAGCACGGGTCTAGGATTTCTTTTTCCATGAAAACATCCTCCTCTTATATGATATAGTTGAAAGAATGCTGGATTTCTGCTGTGGGTTCCAGGCAGCCGGGTGCAAATTGCGCAAAAGAAAACTTCTGCCGAAGTACTCGACAGAAGTGCGTGTGTACAGATGAATTAGTTCTGGTCTCCGAAATAGACAAACCCATATTTAGTCTTTTCCTGTGGCGAGACAGGCTGAGAAGAATCATCCATTTCACTAATCAACTTGTTTGGAATAGGGAAATCATGAATGAACGAAATGTCCGCTGTTTTCTCACTTGTTGGTAGTCCGCACATTTCATAAATCTTATTGATTTCTTCCATGGTGTTTTTCATGGCACCCTCCTAGTTAGCATTAATAACCCAAGAATGTGACGCGTTTTGAATAATTTTCACAGCTGATTTAGAGCTGCCGAACGTAATCATAAACGCATGATGAACACTCAAAACCTTGTCCTGCAATTGCTGGTCCTTCTCAAGATCTGTTATCTTAAGCCCGATGTTCTTACAATATTCAGCATCGAAATGCCGACCATGTTCTTTTGACTGTTCATGCTCGTTAAGATTTTCTGTAATCCCTTCAGCCCGTCCGGGGTCATCTTTGAACATTCCTGTTTTTAGCCAGTTTTTTACCAACTCGCCAGAAAGATCGATTGCTTCTTGCGCACGATATACAAATGCAGCTGGATACTTTTGCAGAACAATCGACCAGTATCCCAAATTATTCGGGTTTTTTGACAAATCCTCTTTGGCATCGTTAAACTCCTTGAGAATGCTGTACGCAGGAATACCGTTAAATTGCGGATCGATGGGCCCAAGGCTTGAGTGTGCGCCCATTACTATTTCTTTTGCCGCACATGCCATCATGGTTCCTGCAGACATTGACAACTGAGGAACAATGGCTCGAATATCGGTTCCAAACTTTTTACGTAAATACTTTACGATTGCTTCTGCCGCAACAGGAGAGCCGCCGGGTGTATGCAGTATGATATCCAATCCACGACTGCAATCCATCCCTCTGACAGCGTTCATAAACCCGTTCATATCACTATCATTTACGTCCATGCCGACAGCCTGCTTGTTTAGAAATGCGGAATAGTAGGCAATAGTATTTCTGCCAGTATAAGTAGAAAGTTCGTTTAGATACTTTGTTCTTAGAAAGTCCAATTGTCCAGGAACTGTTCCGAGTTCCACGAGAATATCATCCCAAGATGCCATATACGCCGCTCCCTTGATATAAGATATTATATCAGAAAAAGCGTGCACACAAGTAAGCCGCTTACGATATTTACATCGCTCCGCTCTTCCGGTAACAATTCACCGATAGATTCCAACAATCTTTGATAAGGTGATTATTTCCCAGCTATTTGGGAAATATGCAAAAAAGTTTTCCACATCTTTTCTGAATGAATCGTAAGCGTCAAAGTAGCACCATCTTTCAATAAATAGCAGGATATCCGATACTGTATGCAGTCCCGTTTTTAGACAATATGTAAAAGCCCTCCATTAACTTGTGTGTTCGAGGATCATCCCGCATACTTGTTATTGGCTCAATAAAGAGATGGGGAAGTTGCCTCATCCAAGAAAGGAAGGCCTTTACATGATAG